>URZD01000139.1 GCA_900552305.1 uncultured Eubacteriales bacterium | reverse complement strand
GTCGGTGCGCGCTGTCCGCGGCACAAATGCCGCGGCAAAGCCGCCGCAAATCCTCCGAGCCGGGTTTGGGCGTGCGCTCGCCGGAGCGGTAACGGCTTATTGTCGGCGCGGATATGCCGGAAAGCTCCGCAAGCTCCCTGCCCGTGCAGCCGACAATAACTATATATTCGTTTAGTTTATCGAAAAACATTTTTGTGTCCCCCTTATATTTTCCATTCTATCATATATAATAAAAAAATGCAAAAGATTTCCGTAATTGGCATTGACAAATATGGAAATCTTATTTACTTATTTTGACAGATATGCTAATATGAAATTGATAGAGAGACTAAAAGGAAGGGTGGAGTTTATTATGAAATTGAAAAGACTGATTTGTGCGGCAGCGTCGGGAATTATAAACGGTACGGGAAACGGAACATTTTCTACGTATGAGGTTATAACGCGTGAGCAGATTGCGGCGATTTTCTATCGCTATGCGGAGTCAAAGGAACTTGACGTATCGCTCGGCGATTCGGATATTTCATCTGCTCTTGAAGGTTACAACGACTATTCGGATATATCGGATTACGCAAAAATTCCTGTCGCGTGGTGCTTTAATGAGGGCATTATGTTCATACACTCGCTTAACGGATACGAATATGCAATTTATCCGAAGGCTGCTCAGTCAAGAGCCGCTACGGCAACGATGTTTTGGAAATTTTCCTATGAGCTGAACAACAATTAAAGGAGGGGCAGAGCTTAATATGATTAAAATGAAACGAATTTCAGCGGCGGTTATTGTGCTGTGTATGTTGCTTGCGCTTGCGCCGGCGGCAGCCTTTGCGACGGCGACGGCAAGCGGCAGCTGTGGCGAAAATGTGACATGGGCATACGATTCCGATACAAAGACGCTTACGATAAGCGGTATGGGAGATATGGAATCGTATACGGAATATTCCAATGCGCCGTGGTATAGTTGTTATAGCGATTATATTGAAAATGTAAGTATAGAAACCGGTGTAACAAGCATTGGCGATTATGCGTTTTTTTGGTGCAACAGAATCGCAAGCGTATCAATTCCGAACAGCGTAAGACTTATCGGAAGTCATGCGTTTGACTGCTGCAAAGCCTTAGAAAACATAACAATTCCGAATGGCGTGGAAAGTATTGGAAATGCAGCATTTCATTCTTGTAGCGGCTTAAAAGAAGCTACAATCCCAGGCAGTGTAAAAAGCGTTGGCGAGAGTGCATTTTCCAGCTGTTATTATTGTGAAATGGATGATGATTTCAACATAATTTACAGCATTGGTCTGGAAAAAGTTACAATTCAAGACGGCGTAGAAGCTATTGGCGCTTTTGCATTTGACGGTTGCAAAAAATTAAATGATGTGACGCTTCCCGACAGCGTGACAAGTATCGGAGATAATGCTTTTCAATTCACAGGACTTTACAATGATGATACAACATGGAGAGATTTGTATATAGGAAAGCATCTTATTAAAGCGGATGATTGGGCGTTGAATCGAGATAAAATAAATGATTATATCATAAAGCCAGAAACAAAAACCATTGCCGATAATGCATTTAGTGGTTGCGGCAGTCTAAAAAGCATAACAATTCCCGATAGTGTATTAAGCATCGGCAATAGTGCATTTAATGGCTGTAGTGACTTAACAAGCATAGAAATTCCGGGCAGCGTGACAAGTATCGGCAATAGTGCATTTAACGGCTGCGTCGATTTAACAGGCATAAACGTTGCTGAGAACAATACCGCTTATTGCTCCGACAACGGTGTTTTATACAACAAAGCCAAGACAGAAATTATGCGTTTCCCATGTCAAAAAACGGATACCTCGTTTACAATTCCGAACGGCGTAACAAGTATTGGCAACGGCGCGTTCGAAAATTGCCGTAATTTAACGGACATAATAATTCCGGACGGTGTGAAAAGCATCGGCGAAGAAGCGTTTTCGATTTGTCACGGATTAACGAGTGTAACAATCCCCGATGGTGTGGAAAGTATCGGCAACAGTGCGTTTTATAATTGCTATTTCGTGGAAAAGGATGATAAAGATAAAGTAACTTTCATCGGCGGTTTGGGAAAAGTCACAATTCCGAACACTGTAACAAGTATTGGCAAGAATGCATTTTTGGATTGCATAAAATTAAACACGGTTTGTTATGACGGCAGTGAGGAGGACTGGAGAGCTATAAGCAAAGGAGAAAAATATTCCATTGCCGACAGTATTATCACGTACTGCGCAGGGGTAAAGATAACACTTTCCGACAATGGCAAAATCGGTGTCAAGCCGTGTAACATAGCTGCCGGAAAGACCGTTATCCTTGCCCTTTATGACGGCGACAAATTTGTCGGAATGCAGCAATCGAGTGAGTACAGCGAAACTAACAAAGTAATTACATTCATACCGACCAAAACCTATACACGCGCCAAGGTTATGATTTGGAACAGCCTTGACGGAATGTCACCCGAATGTGGTTTTAAAATCGTAAAATAGCTTAAACAGCGGTAATTTGTGCAGAAATACCATTGACGGAGCGGAAATTTTCAATTATTTTGAAAAACCGCTTGCAATATCCGAAAAGGTGTGGTATAATGTTTAGGTTAAATATGGGCAGTCCTCTGCTTATGCTCTGTCTGGAGGGCGTATGGCATGAATGTCTGAAAAGAAAGGATGTAAAATATGAACATTTTAGACCAGATTACACAGGAGCAGATTAGAAAGGATTTGCCGCAGCTTAACGTCGGTGACACTGTTCGCGTATACGTTAAGGTTAAGGAAGGAAACCGCGAGAGAGTTCAGATGTTTGAGGGTACAATCATCAAGAAGAACCACGGCGGTATTCAGGAGACATTTACCGTAAGACGTATTTCCTACGGTGTAGGTGTTGAAAGGACCTTCCCGGTAAACTCGCCCAACATCGACCGCATTGAGGTTTCAAGACGAGGCAAAGTCAGACGTGCTAAGCTCTATTACCTCCGTGACAGAGTTGGTAAGGCTGCTAAGGTTAAGGAAAAAATTTAACAGTGTTCATTGGGGGATGTAAAAAAACTTTGCATCCCCTGTGTTCTTTTTTCGATTTCAGTTCTGAAAGAGTAAAGGATGGTTTCTGATGGATAATTTTGAAAACAGAGAAAATTTTGAAAATACCGATATGCAGCAAAATATCGAGCCGAGCGCCGAAAATACGGCGGCTGCCGAGGAGGGCGAAAACGCTCATAAAACCGAAAACAGCGGCGGTGGCTGGAAGAAGGAAGCTATGGATTGGATTCAGTCAATAGTAATTGCGCTTGTTGTGGCGTTTTTGCTTAAAAACTTTGTGCTGACACTGGCAAAGGTGCAGGGACAGTCAATGGAGCCTACGCTCCAAAATGAGGACAGAATGTACGTCAACAGGCTTATGTATACGCCGAAAAAGGGTGACGTTATAATCTTCAGACCCGCGTCAGACCCGAAACGTCCGTATATAAAGCGCGTGATTGCGACCGAGGGCGACACGGTGTATATAGATTTTGAGTCAGGTGACGTGTATGTAAATGACGAGCTGCTTGACGAGCCGTATATATACGAGCCGACACATCTTATCGGCGCATATATAGAGAGCGTTATGGAGCATGGCGAGTACAGCCGCGAAAATCCGATTGTTGTCGAGAAGGACAAAATTTTTGTAATGGGTGATAACCGTAACCACAGTAAGGACAGCCGCGAAATCGGTCAGGTTCCGGTCAAGGAGGTTATCGGTCATGCGGTTTACCGTTTCTGGCCGCTTAACAATCTGGGCAACGTGGATTACGAAAGATAATTCGGCTTTACCGAATATAATTTGAAAGAGAGCAGAGCTATGGTATTGCAGTGGTTTCCGGGACATATGGCAAAGACAAGACGGCTGATTACCGACAGTCTTAAGCTGGTTGACGTTGCGGTGGAGCTTGTTGATGCAAGATTGCCGCTGTCATCGCGAAATCCCGAGATAGACAGAATTGTGGGCAATAAGCCGCGCGTGCTTGTGCTGAATAAGGCGGATATAGCCGATTCGGACGCAAACCGCCGCTGGGCTGACTACTTTGAACAAAAGGGAATATGTACCCTGCTTGCCGACAGCCTTTCGGGAAACGGCTTAAAGGGTTTTGACAACGCGATTGAAACGGTGCTTGCCGATAAATTCGAGCGCGAACGCCAAAAGGGAATACAGCGCAGACCTGTAAGAATGTTGGTTGTGGGAATACCGAACGTCGGAAAATCCTCGTTTATAAACAGGCTTGCGGGAAGGTCGGCGGCAAAGACGGGCGACCGTCCGGGCGTGACTACCGCAAAGCAGTGGATAAGGCTTGCGGGAAAGTATGAGCTGCTTGATACTCCGGGCATTTTGTGGCCGAAGTTCGAGGACGCGGAGGTTGCAAAGAGAATAGCCTATACAGGCGGAATAAAGGACGAGATAATGGACGTGGAGGAGCTTGCGTTTTACCTTGTCGGATTTCTGCGCGAAAACTATCCCGATATGCTTGCGGCAAGATACAAGCTAAGCGAGGAGGATATGTCCGCAGTCGATGATTACGACCTTATTGGGGTTATAGGCAGAAAGCGCGGATGTATCGTGTCAGGCGGAAATGTTGATATGTTCAGAACGTCAAACTTGGTTTTGGATGAGTTCCGCGCGGCAAAAATAGGCAAGATTACTCTTGAACTGCCGAGATAGGTAAAGTACAACCGTAATTTTGCGGCGACTTTGGTCGAAAATTAAACCGATACGGCGTTTAAGGCGTAACGGAGCATACGGCAGAAATCAAAAGAAAACCGCACCGAGCTACAGGCGTTTTTGCCGCTTGGATGCGGTTTTTTCAATATACGGAAATTTGTAACGCTTATGCAAGGTCAATTTTCCGGGCGAAAGGATAAGCTATGAAGGAAAAAGAAGTATTTGACATGACGGAAATCGAAAACGGATTGTATTCAAAAGGGTTTAAGCTCATCGCGGGCGTAGACGAGGCGGGCAGAGGACCTCTTGCGGGACCCGTGTGCGCGGCGGCGGTTATTTTGCCGCAGGGCGCGAGAATTGATGGTGTGAACGATTCCAAAAAGCTGACAGAGAAAAAGCGCGAGGCGCTGTTTGATATAATATGCAATACGGCTGTCGCATACGCGATTGAATTTGTCTCTCCAACGGTTATTGACGAAATAAATATAAGGCAGGCAACAAGCCTTGCCATGCACAACGCGGTGCAAAACCTTGACCGAAAGGCGGATTACATAATCATTGACGGAAATGACGGAATACCGTTTGATACGCCGTACGAGTATATAATAAAGGGTGACGCGAGGTCGCAGACAATCGCCGCCGCGTCAATACTTGCAAAGGTGAGCCGTGACAGGCTCATGCGCGAGCTTGATCGCGAATATCCCGAATACGGTTTTGCAAAGCACAAAGGCTACGGCACAAAGGCGCATATGGAGGCAATCCAAAAATACGGAGTCTCGGAGGTCCACAGAAAAACCTTCATGACCGACAAGGTGTTGGGCAGAAAATGATTTTCGGACGCGGAATGAAAAATAAAATAGTCGGTAGCTGCGGCGAGGACGCGGCGTGCGAATACCTGAAAGCGCACGGCTGCGAAATTGTGGAGCGGAATATGCGGACGCGCTGCGGCGAGATTGACATAATCGCGCGTGACGGCGGCTGCCTTGTGTTTGTAGAGGTAAAGACGCGCGGCTCCGACAGTTTTGGAACTCCCGCCGAGGCGGTTACATATTATAAAAGAAGAAATATAATAAGAGCCGCGGAGCTGTATTTGATG
>URZD01000138.1 GCA_900552305.1 uncultured Eubacteriales bacterium | reverse complement strand
ATGTGCGGAGCGGCCCCCCCGTTTATCGGGGCCGCCCGCCGCAGGTTGCGCAGCTGCCCGTACAGCCGCCCTCCGCCTGCTCCTGTCCGGAGGTAAAGTACGCAAGCACCGCGTTCACCTGCTGCACAAGCGAGTCAAACGCTTTGTTTGCCTCTATATATTCCTCAATCAGCTTATTTTCCATAAGTTTATCAAACTCCGTCTGGGCGTACTCCTTGTATTCCTCTATTTCCTCCTTGCTCGGTTTTTTGCCGCGCAGCGCCTCCGCCGCCTTTCCGATATTCTCGTTGTATACCCTCAAAAGCTCGGTAGCCGCCGCGTCATTGTTCATTCTGTCCGCTGCTATTGTAGCCTTCTCCTTCAGCTCGCTTTCGGCAATCATTTTTCCAAGCTCCTGTGCCTTTTCTATTATCTCGTTCTGCATTTTAATATTCCTTTCCTTTAGGTAAAATTTATGTTCAGTCTAACCGAAACTATGCCTTTTTAGGCCGGGCGTCTTCCGTGTTCCTACAGCCTATCCGCAATTTCGCCAAGCAGCGACCACGTCTTTGCCTCGGTTATCTTCACGTCAAGAATTTTCCCAACCATAGACTCGTCGCCGCGGAAATTGACTATTTTTCCGCCGTCAGTTCTTCCGCTCATAAATTCGCTGTTCGTGCGGCTGACGCTCTCGACCAGAACGCGCTCCGTCCTTCCGACATAGCGGTCGTTTTTCTTCCTTGAAATCTCATCCTGGAGCCTTAACATCCGTTCAAAGTTTTCGTGCTTTTCCTTGTCGGTCAGACAGTCCTCCATCTCCGCCGCGGGCGTTCCCTTGCGCTTTGAGTATATAAACGAAAATACAAGGTCATATTCCACCTCTGCAAGAAGCGACATCGTTTGCTCAAAATCCTCGTTTGTCTCGCCCGGGAATCCGACAATTATATCGGTCGAAAGGACTATATCAGGTATCCTCGCCCTTACGCGCTTTACCTTTTCAAGATATTCGGCGCGCGTATACTTTCTGTTCATCTTTTTAAGAATCCTGTCCGAGCCGCACTGCACCGGCAGATGCAGCTGCTTGCATATCTTGTCCTCTGCGGCAATCGCGTCAATAAGCCCGTCCGATATATCCTTCGGGTGCGAGGTCATAAACCTTACCCTTTCTATTCCGTCCACGCGGCAAGCCATGTGCAAAAGCTCCGCAAAGCTTGTTCCGCCCTCAATATCGTTTCCGTAGGAGTTCACGTTCTGACCGAGCAGCATTATCTCTTTATATCCCTCCGCGGCAACCTCGCGGATTTCGGCAATGATATTCTCCGCACTGCGGCTGCGCCCCCTGCCCCTGACATACGGCACAATGCAGTAGGTGCAGAAGTTGTTGCAGCCGTACATTATCGGTATTTTTGCAAGCGGCCCCTTGTCGCGGTTATAGGTTATCCCTTCAAAAATCGCGCCGTCGCAGTTCTCTGTGTCAAATATGCGCCTGTGTGACATTGCTCCGTCCAGTATTTCGGGGAATCTGTAAAGCGCGTGAGTGCCAAAAACCATATCCACCTGCGGATATTTTTTCTTTATTGTCTCGGCAATGGGCTCCTGCTGCATCATGCAGCCGCACGCGCCGATAATCAAAGCCGGCTTTTTCTCCTTCAGATGCTTTACCGCGCCGATATTGCCGAGGACTCTAAGCTCCGCATTTTCGCGCACCGCACAGGTGTTGTAAAGTATCAAATCTGCGTCCTCCGCCCTGTCGCAAAAGCCGTAACCCATGTCGGAAAGCATACCGCGCAGCCGCTCCGAGTCGCTCTCGTTCTGTGCGCAGCCGTAAGTTTCGACAAGCGCAAGCGGCTTTTTGCCTGCCGCCTGATTTTTAAGATATATTTTGTGTATAAATTCCTGCTGCAAGCTGCGCTCCTGCGCGCTAATTTCCTTCACCCGCAAAACACTCCATTCAATTTATTGCATACCAACTTAATTATACACTTTTTATATCGATTTTGCAATACATTTAACAAAAAAAACAGCCAAACCCCGACAAATATCGGTTTTCGGCTGTCCTTTATATTATTTTTGTTTTGGGTTAAAAATCATCGCTATAATAAAGCCAAAGAATATCGACGCGGCGATTCCGCCCGCCGCAGCCGATGTTCCGCCCGTGAATATTCCGAGCAAGCCGTCCTTCTCTATCCCCTTTATCACGCCTTGCGCAAGGGTGTTGCCAAATCCGACAATCGGCACCGTTGCCCCCGCGCCGCCGAACTCCACAATTTTTTCGTAAACTCCGACAGCGCCCAGAATTACGCCCGCGACAACAAACGAAACAAGAATCCGCGCCGGCGTCATTTTTGTTTTATCTATAAGAATCTGCGCAATCGCACAAATCAGTCCGCCTACCCAAAACGCATTAAAATACCGAATCATCGCTCGCCCTCCTGCCCTGTATTCGAGATAACGACCGCGTGCGCGACCGACGGTATGGACTCGCCCTGAAGCGTGGATGTCGGACTTAGCAGCGCGCCCGTTGCCATAAACAGTACGCGGTTAAGCTCGCCCGCCTTCATTCTGTTCATCACATATCCGCAGAGCGTTGACGCGCCGCAGCCGCAGCCGGAGCCGCCCGCGTGCGTATCCTGCTTCTTTCCGTCAAATATCATGCAGCCGCAGTCGTTATAGTTTTCGGCTATGTCATAGCCTTCGTCAATCATCATATCAATCAGAATCGACTTTCCGACCTCGCCGAGGTCGCCCGAGAGTATCAAATCATAATCTTCCGGGCGTTTTCCCGTATCCTTAAAATGCGCAAGCAGCGTATCCGCCGCAGCCGGAGCCATTGCCGCGCCCATATTGTTCGCGTCCGTTATGCCGAGGTCAACTATTTTTCCCGCGGTAAAGTGCGTAACATACGGCGCTCCGCCGCTTTTTGAAAGTATCAGCGCGCCCGCGCCTGTGACCGTCCACTGCGCCGTCGGCGTCCGCTGACCTCCGTATTCAAGCGGAGTTCTGTACTGTCGCTCCGCCGTGCAGAAGTGACTTGACGTTACCGCAGCCGAACAGTCGGCAAACCCGCCGTCTACTGTCATCGCCGCAAGTCCGAGGGTTTCAGCCATGGTCGAACACGCGCCGTAAACGCCGAGGAACGGTATCTCCAGCTCGCGAAGTCCGAAGCTTGAGCCTATGCACTGATTAAGCAAATCACCCGCAAATATATAGTTTATGTCCGACAGGTTTATCCCCGCCTTCTCAACCGCATGAGCAACCGCCGATTTCTGCATCTTGCTCTCTGTTTTCTCCCATGTCTTTTCGCCCCATTCCGCATCTTCCATAAGAATGTCAAAATAGCGTCTTAAAGGGCCCTCGCCCTCTTTTTTGCCCGCGATGCTTGCATAACCCGCGATTCCTACTCCGTTTTGCATCCGTACCGTCTGTTTTCCGAGCCTTTTACTCATTTTTCCGCCTCCTAATGCACAACCGCAACAATAATATAGTAAAGAAATCCGACCGCGATTGACGCGCTTATTCCGTAAACGAGCACAGGCCCCGCGATTGTAAACATCTTTGCGGCAAGACCCAGTACATAGCCTTCGCGCTTGAACTCCATTGCCGGCGACACAATCGCGTTCGCAAAGCCTGTTATCGGTACAAGCGTACCGCCGCCCGCGAATTTTGCCAGCTTGTTATAAAGGTTAAGTCCGGTAAACAGCGCGCCCAAAAATACCATTGTAATAGGTGTTGCCGTCTTTACCGCGTCCTTTTCAAGTCCGAGGACTTTTTCATAGAAATCCGAAAACCCCTGACCTATAACGCAGATAAGTCCGCCGACCAAAAAAGCGGCCGCCACGTCCTTCCACAGCCTGCTGTCGGGGGATTTCTTTTCGACATAGCTCAGATATTCCTCTCTGGTATACTTCACACTGTCCACATCCTTTAATAAATGCTTTTTTCTTTAGTATACCTTGAATTTGTCTGTATATACAAAAAATGAAAAAAGAAAAAAAACAACCCCCAAATTTAGCGCTTGGGAGCTGCCGTGCGGCAATATGCCATGTGATTTTATATTTATTCTGCGGCTTTCAGAATATATGTTTTTTTGCCGCCGTGTCCGCCGAAAATCTGCCATGTTCCCGCGCCGAGCCGCGCAAACAGCGCTCTTCGCTCCTCCGCGCAGAGCCTTGGGTCGGTGTCCACCGACGTCATCAGAATCGGCGCGTAATGATTGTACTGCGCCTGCTGCGCGGTCATATCCTTCATATTTATAAAAACGTCGCCGCTGAAAACCACATGATTTTCGTAATCTATCAGAACAGACTCACCCGGCAGGTGTCCGCCCTTGCCCTGGTACAGTTCAAAATGCAGCTCGCCGAAGTCAAAAAATCCCGTTCTCATGAGTGCGCCCTCGCCCTCCGCTTTTCCGCCGACCGTCCTGACCTTTTTGTGGTCGGTCGCTTGATAAGACGTAAGTATTTTGCAGATTTGGATATACGGCTTGTGCAGCGGATTATGCTCGCGGTAGCCGTTGCCGTTTTCGTATTCCATTCGCAGACATTCCGCAGTGTCCTCGCTTGCGTAAACCGTATCAAATCCCGGCAGCAGTCCGCAGTGGTCTACGTCCGCGTGCGTGACAAAAACCTTCTTCTCCATGCTGTCAAATTCCGGGATAAGCCCGCGGAATATACGGTACATCTCATCCCTGCAATACGCATATCCGGTATCCACAAACAAATATTGCCCATTACTGCAAATTATCGCGGTATTGCTCCCGCACGGCGGCTCAATCAGAATGATTTTTGTCCGCTCCGTGACCTTATGCTCCGAAATCCGCGGCACATATCCCTCTCCGCGCGCCTGTGAAAGCAGCTCGCAAAAGCGGCTGATGCTGTCAAAGGTGCGATAGGGCGATACCCCCGATTCGTCAAGCTGCTGCATTGCAAGATTTGTGTTGACCAGCAGCGCCTCACGCGAATCCGCAGAAATCTGCATAAGCGAGGAAAGCTCATTAACGAAATGTATGTAAAAAAGGCTGTTGTCATAAATCTTATCGGCGTGATTATAGTCGATAACGCGGACATCGCACAGTTTCCGCGCCGCGTCAAGAAAGCTGTCAATTTTATCCGAATCCCCCGCAACGATACCCATTTTAAAATACTGATAATCCGAGCCGTTTTCCTGTGAGCTTATGTAAGAGATATTAAAGCTGAACTCATATATCAGCTCCAAAACAGCGGTAACGCTGCCCGGCACGTCCTTCAGTCTGAACTCCATAAGTATAACGCTTCTGCCGTCCTCATCACACTGAAGGTAGCCGATTTGGGTCAGCTTTTCCGCAGCCGTTTCAAGCTGCTCACGCGTTCCCTCCGCGTCAATAAACAGCATATGCGAATCAACCGCCTTGTTATAGCTTACCCGCGTAATGTTCACACCGATTGATGCAAAACAGCGGCTTGCCTTCAAGAACGCGCCGATATGATTCGGCATAACCGTAACAAATGTTTTCTTCATCGGAATACCTCCGTTTCTTTATGCTGTAAAGTTTCTTATCTGTAAATGCTGTTTTTCCGTAAAACCGTTTCTCTCCCATACCCAAAACAGCTTGTCAGTTTTCACGGCGCCGCGCAAAAAAAGTACCGCAAGGTGCGATGTTCCTCCCGCAAAACAATAGACTGATAAATGAGCGGCAAGATTTCTCAAAAGCGCCGAAGGCGCAATAATCGTTTAAAGTAGGATGTAACGTGCTGCTTTAAACGAAAAAGGAGGAGCTGCGGCAAAAAAGCGCCGCAAGGTGCAAATGTTCTTCCCGCAAAACCCAATAGGTTTTGCGGGACAGAGGAACGGCGGCCGATAAGGTGAAA
>URZD01000137.1 GCA_900552305.1 uncultured Eubacteriales bacterium | reverse complement strand
CGAGGTTTGCCTCGATAACTGTACCTTTCGCTTCTCTGTTCGGGTTGGCTTTGAGTTCCTGCATATCAGCAACGAGAAGAACGGTTTCAAGAAGGTCGTCGATACCTTTTTTGGTCGCAGCCGAAACGGGAACGCACTCAACGTCGCCGCCCCATGCGGACGGAACGAGGTCGTATTCGGTCAGGCTCTGCATAACTTTGTCAAAATCGGATTCGGGTTTATCCATTTTATTGACCGCAACAACGATGGGAACTCCCGCCGCCTTTGCGTGGTTTATCGCTTCCACGGTCTGCGGCATGATGCCGTCATCCGCCGCAACCACAAGGATTGCAATATCCGTAACCATTGCGCCCCTTGCACGCATTGCGGTAAACGCTTCGTGTCCCGGGGTATCGATAAAGGTTATCTTCTTATCGTTTACGCGGACTCTGTACGCACCTATATGCTGGGTGATTCCGCCGAACTCGCCGTCCGTTACGTTTGCGTGACGGATTGTGTCAAGCAGCGAGGTCTTGCCGTGGTCAACGTGACCCATAACAACAACTACCGGTGAACGCGGAACAAGCGACTCCTCCGGATCCTCGACATCATTAAACAGTTTGTCCTCTTCCGTCAAAATTATTTCATGCTCAACCTTACCGCCGAAATCCTCTACAATCAGTGACGCTGTGTCAAAGTCAAGATTCTCGTTTACAGATGCCATAATTCCGAGCATCATGAGCTTTTTAATAACCTCGGTTGCCGCTTTGCCGAGCCTTTCCGCAAGCTCGCCTACCGTTATGCTGTCCGGAACAAGGATGGTTTCCGCCTCTTTCTTTTTCTCCTTCTTGACAACCTTTTCAAGCTCGTTCTTCTGTCCGCCCTTTTCCTTTACAAGCTTGCTCTTTTTGTTGCCCGTCTTGATTTTCTGCTTGCCGGCGCTTTCGTTCTTTACGTTCTCGGGAACAAGCTCCTCCAGCTTTTCGTTGTCTATTCTGTCAAGGTCTACATCATTTACACGGGTATCTACAACGCGCGTTTTGCGTGCAGTCACAACCTCCATGCCAAAGTCGGTATCGGTAATTTCCTCCGGCTTTCTCTCCGCAGCCTTATCCTCTGCCGGCTTTTCCTCCGTTTTCTGTTCCTTCTTCGCGTCCTCCTTTACGGCAGGCCTTGTGAACAGTGCGGAAAAATCCTCCACCTGATTCTTTTGAGTGTAATACTCGAATATTACGTCAAGCTCGTTTTCGTCAAGCGCGCTCATGTGGTTTTTGTCCGAAACCTTGTAATCATGCAAAACCTTTACTATTTCCTTGCTCGGGATTCCAAACCCCTTTGAAAGCTCATATGCTTTAATTTTTGTCATACAATCCGTCCTTTCTTTCCAACCGGTATCCGCTCATTATATACATTTATTCGCCGTCACGGCTTTCGTACTGCTTTAAAATTTCTTTTGCCAAACCCGCGTTGGTAACCGCCGCGGCAACCGCAAAGTCTTTGCCCATACACCCGCCGAGTTCGTACCTGTCGCCAAGCTCAATCAGCCTTACGCCGTAAAATGCGCATTTGTCGCCGAGTCTCTTTTTTGTATTGTCCGACGCGTCCGCCGCCACAACGGCAAGCCGCGCCCTTTTGCTTCTTACGCTTTCCTCTGCCGCGCCCTCGCCGAAGGCAACTCCCCCCGCGCGCGCCGCAAGTCCCAAAAGCCTTTGTACTTTATCCCTCTGCATCAGCCACCGCCGCCTCTAATTCGTCATATACGTCTGCGCCGACACGGCACGAAAAGCTGCGCTCAAACGCTTTCGATTTTCTTGCCGCCGCCGCGCATTTCGGGTCACGGCACACATATGCGCCCCTGCCCTGACTTTTATACGTCAAATCTATTTCTATAGTATTTTTATCCTTTTTTACCAATCGTATAAGTCCGTTTTTCGGCTTCATTTTTCTGCATCCGACGCACATACGCTCCGAATCCATTTTCAACACTCCCGCGCAGTATATTATTCCGTCTCTGTTTCGTCATCAGCACCGGCAGATTCCGGCTCAGCCGCTGCTTCGTCAGCTTTTATATCAATCTTCCAGCCTGTCAGACGCGCCGCAAGCCTTGCATTCTGTCCTTCCTTGCCTATGGCAAGCGAAAGCTGGTCGAAAGGCACCTTTACGCTGCACATCTTCTTTTCCTCGTCAACCGAGATAGAAACAACCTTTGCCGGACTGAGCGCCTGTGTAATGTATTCCGCAGGGTCGTCACTGTAGCGGACTATATCGATTTTTTCGCCGCGCAGCTCGTCAATAACCGCCTGAACACGCATACCCTTCGGACCTATGCAGGTACCCACCGGGTCAACTCCGGGAGCATTGGACGCAACCGCAATCTTACTTCTTGAGCCCGGCTCGCGGGTCAGACCCTTGATTTCGATTATGCCTTTTTTGATTTCCGGAACCTCAAGCTCAAACAGCCTGCGCACAAGACCGGGGTGCGAACGCGATACCATAAGATGCAGTCCCTTAACCGAGTTTGCAACCTCAACCACAAACACCTTATATCTTTCGCCCACAGCATAGTTATCGTTTTTAACCTGCTCGTTCGGCATGAGTATTGACTCTGTCGTGCCAAGCTCCAGAATAATGTTTCTTCTGTCAATCTTTCTTACCGTAGCCGTCATAATATCGTTCGCCCTGTCGGAGAACTCGTCAAACGCCTTTTCACGCTCCGCCTCGCGGATTCTCTGGAGCACAAGATTTCGCGCAACCTGTGCCGATTTACGTCCGAACGATGCCGGAGTAACCTCCTTCTCCACCACATCGCCCGCAGTATAGCGCGGGTCTATTTTCTGCGCGTCCTCAACTGAGATTTCCGACTCTCTGTCCTCGACCTCGTCAACAACATTCTTGCGCGCAAAAACCTTTATCTCGCCCGTTTTTTCGTCAATGTTTACCCTTATGTCGTGTACCGCGCCGAAATCCTTTTTATACGCCTTGATAAGCGCGCCTTCAAGCGCTTCAAGCACAACATCGCGGCTTATGCCCTTTTCCTTTTCTATAAGATCCAATAATGTAAATAATTCCGAACTCATTTTTCTACCATCTCCTGTATTATTATAAAGTATATTTAAAAGTCAAAATGCAGCTTAACATATGACATTTCTTCCTTTTTCAGCGTTATTTCGCCGCTGTCCGTATCGAGCGTGACCGCTCCGCTTTCATCATCAAAGCCGCAAAGCCTTGCGGTAATATTCTTGCTTCCGTCAATCGCCTTGTAAAGACCGACATCAACCGTTTCGCCGATATAGCGCATAAAATGCTCCGCACGTTTAAGCCGTCTTTCTATGCCGGGCGACGAAACCTCCAACATATAGTCCTCCTTAATCGGGTCGCGCCTGTCAAGCTCGTCGCTCAGAGCGCGGCTTATTGCCTCGCATTCGTCAAGGGATATGCCCCCATCCTCCTTATCCGCGTAAACTCGCAGATAACGTGACGCCCCCTCCTTGACATATTCAACATCATAGACATAGCAGCCGTTTTCGCTCGCGATAGGCTCCGCCATATCGCACACTTCACGCTCAATTTTTGAGTAAGCCATAAATTCCTCCATACTACATACAAAAGAGTGAGGTTTCCCTCACTCTTTTGCAACAATATTCAATGTACATTTATTATAGCATACCTTTTTCCCTGTGTCAAGTCCTTTTTGTAATATTTTTGTAATGTAAAGCGAAAATGCAAAATATTATAATCGGACTTATATAGAAACCGTCATTTTACTTCTCGCCAACCAAATCCCGGCCTATTTTATATACGTCGCCTGCGCCCATTGTTATCACCGTGTCGCCCGGCTTTGCGTATTTAAGCACATACCGCTCTATCGCTCCGAAATCGTTCATATAAACGCACCCGGGAACCCTTGCCGCCAAATCGCACGAATGAATTGTCCCGTCATATTTTTCCCTTGCGGGATATATGTCCGCAATTATCACCTTGTCCGCATTTTTAAGCGCCTTTGCGAAATCGTCAAGCAGCGACTTAGTTCTCGAATATGTGTGCGGCTGGAATACGCACCAAATATCGCCGTCGGAAACCTCCTTAGCCGCCTCCAAGGTTTTCTCAATCTCGGTCGGGTGATGCGCATAATCGTCCATAACGGTAAATCCCGATACCTCGCCCACCTTTTCAAAGCGGCGTTTCGTACCGGTAAACTCCTCCAGTCCCGCTTTAATATGCGCCGCATCTATTCCAAGCTCGTCAGCCGCCGCGACAGCCGCAAGCGCATTGCATACGTTATGCTTTCCGTGAACATTAAGCGCAAGGCTTACAAACAATTCGCCGTGTTTATAAACATCAAACTCGGTCTGTCCCGCAGCACTGACGTGTATATTATCCGCAAAATAATCAGCATTTCGACTAATTATACCATATTTTACGGTTTTAGTTTCGATATTTTGCACAACACTCAATGCGTTTTTATCGTCAGAACATACAATAATGCATCCGTTGGGTGAATTAAGTCTTGCAAATTTTCCAAAAGATGATATAATATGGTTAAGGTCTTTGAAGTAGTCCAGATGGTCAGCTTCTATGTTTGTAATAATCGACATATACGGATGAAAATGCAGAAAGCTTTCTACATATTCGCAGGCTTCAAAAACAAGATAGTTTTCCTTGCCTATTTTGAAGTTTCCGCCGATTTGAGCAAGCTCTCCGCCGACAAGAATTGTCGGTTCAAGCGCAGCTGAAAGAAGTATCAGCGCAATCATTGACGTTGTTGTAGTTTTGCCGTGAGTACCCGCGACCGCTATCGGCAGCTTATAGTGTTTCATTATCTGACCCAAAAGCTCCGCGCGCTCCATTGTCGGTATTCCCATTTCGCGCGCCTTGACAAGTTCCGGGTTGTCTTGCGGAATTGCTGCGGTATAGCATACAAGGTCGGGATTTTTAATGTTATCCGTGCTGTGACCCTTTGCTACATCAATGCCCGACTTCCTCAGACGGCTGATTATCTCGGTTTCACCTCTGTCCGAGCCTGAAACCCGATAATTGAAATAGCGCAGAATGTAAGCGAGTGCGCTCATGCTTATTCCGCCTATTCCAACCATATGTATATATGCGTTTTCACGCAGTTGCGAAAGCTCGAATTCGCTCATTATATTCATCTCCTTGAGGATAATTAGATTTACACCTATATAATACTACATCTCGGAAAAATTTTCAATATATGTATTATATTATTTTAAAAAATTTTTTATACAAAAAAAATTAAATTATATAAAACTTTTTACAAAGGTCAGACATCAGGTTTGACAGAGAAGGCGGTGTATCACATTATGGAAATCACTGATATCAAAATCAGGAAAATCAACGCGGAGGGCAGAATGAAGGCCGTTGTTTCGGTTACCTTTGACGATTCGTTTGTCGTTCATGACATTAAGGTCATCGAGGGACAGGAAAAGCTCTTTATCGCTATGCCGAGCAGAAAGACTCCGGACGGCGAGTTTAAAGACATTGCCCACCCAATCAATGCCGACATGAGAGAGACTCTCCAGAACACAATTCTTGGCAAGTACGAAGAATCGCTGTCAGAGTATTCCGTTGAAGCATAACTGCCAAGCTCTGTATACAAATAATATATGAGTTTGTTCGGTTGTTGGTATTATGGGATAAAACCCGTTTAATCCGTCCGCATATGCTTTTATGCGCGGGCGAAAAATCAAAGAGCGTGCTTTCGGCATCTGCCGCAGGCACGCTCTTTGGTTTTTTTATTGAAATTCTATATATCCGCTTCTATTTCAACCAACTTATACATTGGTGTGCCCTCCCAGCAAAAATGGACACAAAAAAGCTTCAAAAAACGAAATGAATCG
>URZD01000136.1 GCA_900552305.1 uncultured Eubacteriales bacterium | reverse complement strand
GCGGCAATGGTTGCGGATGTGACCGGCCCACCCGCCGCAAACAGCGCGCTCGCCGCAACCGCACAGATAATAATTACAAAACCCGCGGATATTTTGTTCAGCACGGGCGTGTACCGAAAGACACAGCTCAGCAGTACAGAAACCAGAACGCAAGCCGCAGTTGCCTTATGCTTCCGAGTTTCCGGCACGACTATCGCGACAAACATTCCGTAAATCGCAACGCCGAGCGAGGTAATCACAAGCTGCGGCAGAATGTTGCCCGCAACCGCGCCGACAAGTGTTCCCGCGCTCCAGCCGATATACGGCGTAAGAATCAGTCCGTAAAGGTATTCGCGGCAAACGCTGCCGGGATTTCCCGATGCAACCGCAAAAACCTCGTCGGTATTCACAAACGAAACAATAAACCTGTCAAGCATACGGACATTTTTGCCGAGCTTTTGCGACAGTGACACCGACATCAGCGCGTAGCGAAGGTTTATAACCAGCTGCGCCACCGCAAGCTCAATCAAAGTTCCGCCCGAGGTCATTATCGGCACCGCGGCAAGCTGCCCCGCCGAGGTGACATTGGTCATGGAAATCAGCAGCGATTGCAGTACCGTCAGTCCGTTGCCGACCGCAAAAATGCCGAACGCGAACGCTACCGAGAAATAGCCGAGGCAAATCGGAACTCCGTCCGTTATGCCGCGCAGAAACTCACGCTTACTGTCTTGCGAGCTTGTACTCATTTTGTCATCACTGCTCCGTTTCGTTGTTGTCGTTTATGTGCGGAAGATTTATTCTGAAATAAGCCGCAACGGCTCTTATCAGTATTATCAGCGGCACGCCCGAAAGCACCGCCGCGCGGACGCTGCCAAAATACTTCAGCATAAACGCCGCACAGACCGCGCCCGCGATTGCCGCACAGGCATATATGTGCTTTCTGAGTATATACGGAAGCTCTCCCGCAAGAATATCACGCAGAACACCGCCGCCGATACCGCACACCACTCCCGTAAATATCATCAAAAAGCTTTTGTCGGGATAGTATTTATATGTGTAAATAACCCCCATAACCGTAAACACGGCAAGTCCGACCGAATCCATGCCAATCATGAAAACATTGTACGCAAGCCTGCCCGAAAGCAGCCGCCTTATACACGGTATACACATCATCGCGGCGGTCAGAAGCGCCGTAACGCAGTATATCGGATTTGAAAACATGACCGGCGGAACCGTTCCTATTGTTATATCTCTTATAAATCCGCCGCCGACAGAGGTTGTCACGCCCATAACCAGAATCCCGAAAATATCAAGGTTTTTGCGTATGCCCAGCAATGCGCCCGACATAGAGAACGCGACCGTTCCTATCAGCTCCAAAATCAATATAACCGTTTCCATGCCTTTAGATTTTGAGCTTCCCCATAGCCTCAAGGATTGACGAGATAAGGATAAGGACTATGCAAACCGGAGCGATATATTTTATCACTACGGTAAACAGACCTTTTCCCGTAAATTTCGCCGAGGACTCAACCTCCTCGATTATCGATTTCGGCTTAATCACATAGCCGACAAATATACAGGTAAAGAACGCCACAATCGGCATAATAACGCTGTTGCTCATGAAGTCGAAGAACGACAGGAAGTCCATGCCGATAATTTTTATATTTGCCCAAAATCCGTTGCCGAGCGACGACGGAACGCCGAGGATTATCGATATAACAATCGTCCAGAAGCACGCCTTGTTTCTGCTTACTCCGAACTTGTCGCGGATAATCGAAACAACCGCCTCCATAAGCGAAATTGACGAGGTAAGCGCCGCGAAAAGAACAAGGATGAAGAACATTGCTCCGACAAACGTGCCGCCCCTCATGCTCTCAAATACCTTTGGAAGCGTTACGAACATAAGTCCCGGGCCCTTGCCGAGCGCGCTTTCGTCACCGCCGGAGAATACGAATACCGCGGGTACAATCATAAGTCCCGCCAGGAACGCGATTCCCGTATCGAATATTTCAATCTGTCTTACCGATGATTCAAGATTGACGTCCTTTTTCATGTATGAGCCATAGGTAATCATAATTCCCATCGCAAGCGACATGGAATAGAACATCTGACCCATAGCGGCAAGAACGGTCGTTACCGAGAAGTTCTTGAAGTCGGGGAGCAGATAGTAACGCAGACCGTCAACCGCGCCCGGCAGGCATACCGAGTATATCGCAATTGCAATCGAAAGTACAATCAGTATCGGCATCATGATTTTGCTCACGCGCTCGATACCCTTTTCAACGCCGAGCCATACAACCAAAGCCGTTGCGCCGAGGTACAGAGCAAACCAACCGAGCGGCTCGGCCGGTCTGCCGATAAACGCCTCAAAAAAGCCGTCCGAAGCAGAGGCAAGCGCGCCGCCGCTTGCAAAAATCGCAAAGTATTTTGTTACCCAACCGCCTATTACGCAATAGTACGGAAGAATAATCATCGGGACAATAGCCTCGATATAGCCGATGAACGCGTATTTGCGGCTGAGCTTGCCGAACGCGCCGATTGCGCTCAGACCCGTTTTTCTGCCGAGCGATATTTCCGCCGTCATAAGCGCAAAGCCAAAGGTCACCACAAGAATCAGGTACACGAGAAGGAAGATTCCGCCGCCGTATTTTGCCGCAAGGTACGGAAACCTCCAGATATTCCCCAAACCGACAGCAGACCCCGCCGCCGCCAGTACAAACCCCAGCTTACCCGTGAAGTTGCTTCTTTCATTTTCCATAATTCCCCTCCAAAAAAATTTTTATTGATATTTTATCAGTATATCATATTATTCCACAAAAAGCAACCCATTTGTGACATAAAAAACTTTTTCTAAGCTACGATATAAAATATCCGTAAATTTTCATGCTGTATTAACAAACGCAGCCGAAACAGCTCGGCGTCCAACCGTGCTTGAAATTTGTGCAATAAAAAGAAAAATATACGCCCCCGCGGAACGGGATAAGGCGTATAAGAATTTTAAGTAAGGTAATTTGGGATATAATTGCGGGGTGTAAAAAATATTTTTTACACCCCTTTTACTACTCTATCGCTTTTCCGAGGAACGCCGCCGCGGACTCGGCGAGCTTTTGCTCAACCTCGCCGAAGCTCTTGTTCTCGTCGGGCGAGAGGAACATTACCGTTCCGATAACGTCACCGTCATAGATTATAGGCGCGGCAACTCCCGCCATATGCGAATCATTGCTGTCCGACACGGTAACGGCTGTGCCGCCGCTTTTGCGGACGTAGGTGTCCTTTTGGGTCATGATTTTTTCGATGTCGTCCGAAATCTTCTTGTTCATAAGCTCCTTTTTGGACACGCCCGAAACCGCGATTACGGTATCCTTATCGGATATGCACGCGGGGATTCCGACTGTTTTTGCAAGAGCCTCCGCGTACTGACCGGCGAACTCGCCAAGCTCGCCTATGGGCGAGTATTTTTTGAAAATTACCGTTCCGTCGCTCTCTGTGTAGATTTCAAGAGGGTCGCCCTCGTGAATACGCATCGTGCGGCGGATTTCTTTTGGTATAACAACACGACCGAGGTCGTCTATTCTTCGTACAATTCCTGTTGCTTTCATTATGATAAAACTCCTTTGGCTTGATTTTCAATGTTAGTGTTTGCAATAAAAGGAGTTTTATGTAAATATCTTTTTGGAAAAATTTGTGACGGTATTTATCATAAAATTTCAAAACGCTGTTGAATTTTACTTAAAATTGTGCTGCAAAAATATTATAAAAGCAAGGAGGTTTTAACTATGCCGAATATAAGACCTGTTTCGGATTTAAGAAATTATAATGATATTCTTCGCGAAATAACCGTTGCCGTTCCTGTCAACCTTTGCGCCCGGATTCTCCGCCACAAACCTTGCAGAGAGCATTGTGCGGTCGTTTACTATCTTCGGCGCGACGTCGTTTGTTTTCAATACTCCGAAAACGTACGCGTCCTTCTTGCCTATGGTGAGGATTATCCGATTCCCCGATTTTTCCTTTTCCGTCCATGCCGCACAGAACGTAAAGCCGCTTGTTACCTTTGCCGTGAAGTCATACTCCGTTTTGAGCTCCTTGTCGATGTACCAACCAGCAAAGTCAAGGTCTTCCTTTGTCGGAGCTGTCGGCTCCTTGATTGCGGCGTTTCTCGGCACTGTCTGACTTGCTACCTTGCTGCCGCCGTTTGCACCAAACTCAACAGTGAAGTGTCCCGAAGTGCTTCCGCCTCCGCCTCCGCTGCTTAAACGGAGCGGCGTAACCGTAAATTCGCCGCTTGCGACCGCGTGCGTTTTGTCAGCGTCCGTGCCGCCCATTTCGGCGACCATGCCCGAGCCGCCCGTGTCCTCCGCAAACACTGCCGCAGGCAGCATGGAGATACAGAGAGCGAATACCACAAACAGGCTTAAAACTCTTTTCTTTATGTGAATCCTCCTTATATATTAAAACACTGTAATTTTCTTTGTCAAGAAAGCCGTTTCCATGCCGTATCTATATATATTCCGCGGTTTTGTCATCATACCAAGGTATGATTTTTCAAAATTTTATTGTTATACCGCTTATTGACATTGCAAAGGAATTGTGGTACTCTTTTTAAAAAAGATAACAGTTTCTGACAAATATACCGGAGGTATAAAAGCATGGTTAAAAAAATTTTATGTATCGGGGACAGTCTTACCGAGGGCGATTACGGCGTATACGGCAAGAGCGGCATTGCAAACGTCCGTGAAAAGGGCTACCCTTATTTTCTGGAGCGGCTGCTTGGTGTAAGCGTTACAAACTGCGGCAAATGCGGCTTTACCGCCACGTCGTATCTTGAATACTACAAAAGCGGCAATGTACGCGCAGACGGGGCGGACTTGGTAATAGTCATGCTCGGCACAAACGGCGGTCTTGATGACAAAACGCACACCGCGGGCAATGACGATTACGATACGCTTATCGGACTTATAAGAGCGGACGCGCCTGCGGCGCGGATAGTCCTGTGTACGCCCCCGCACGCGACCGTCAACCCGCAGATGTCCAACTGCGGCTATGCGGCTCAGGTCGAAAAGGCGGTAAAATTCGTGCGCGCCTACGCGGCAGAAAACGGTTTTGACTGTATCGACCTTGCAAAATGCGAGCTTTTCACTGCCGAAAACGAGCCTGTTATGCAGCCGAATGACGGTCTGCACTTCTCGGAGGTCGGCTACGGCCTCATGGCGGTGTATATAAAAGACGCGCTGAAAAAGCTGAACATAGTCGTAGGTTAAGATAAGAAATACCGCCGCACACCTGATGTTCGCGAACACCCGGAGAACGTAGCCGCCCCCGCCCGCGTCAGGCATTATAAAATTAGTGTCAACATTCCGACCATATTCCGACCGTTTTTGTTTTCAGCAACATTCTGTATTTCATCAACAATCAACACGCCGATATGATTAAGCGCAACCTGACTCACGCTTCCTATCAGCATATACGATAAGTATTATCTGCGCTTTTGCCTTGTCTTTTACAAAATTAAGCTCTGGACGGTATGACGGAAGATTCACTACGGGGCAAAAACAAACAGGCTAAAGGCAACGCTTTTTTTGCCGTTTTTATTTTAGACTTTTCGCGAATAAAACCCTTGTTTTATCCCCTTCTCGCCTTGTTTTTCTTGAAATTTTCTACTTCTGTAAAAAAATAATAACCTTAAAGTTTTTATTCTTCAAGGTTATTTTCTTTTTTCGCCTTATTACAGAAAATGCTATTCCCACTCGGTGCGTTATAGTGTGATTTTAGTTGTGTCACCTGATTTTAAGCCGTTTTCTTCGCCGATTCCGCTTAAAATCTTTTAATTATTCGGTCTATGGTGTTATCTGTTATCAATTTGTTAGCATCTATATGTTAACATAATATTTGTAGTTTTGC
>URZD01000135.1 GCA_900552305.1 uncultured Eubacteriales bacterium | reverse complement strand
AAATCAAGCTGATCCGCAGGCACATAAAGACAGTCGCCGCCCTTATATACAATTTTAAGATAATCGCGTGACGTTCCCTCCACGGTAAGCCGCTGTATACCCGTATACTGACCTATACCGTGGTTCTGATGTACGACAAAGTCGCCTACGTCGAGGTCGTTAAAGCTCTCTATTCTGTTTTTAGGGTCAATTCGGCGCCGTCTGCGTTTTTTACGTTCCCCGCCGAATATTTCGCGGTCGCATATGACCGCAAAACGGATGAGCGGGTATTCAAAGCTCCGCGACAGGCTGCCGTGAGTTATATAGACATTCCCCTGTCCGGGCAATTCCTCAAAATCTTTTACAAGCGTTGTCTGCACTCCGTCGCTGTCAAGCTGCATATGCAGGTTTTCCGCTCTGCGCTCCGAACCCGCAAGAATCAGAACCCGGTACTTATTCTTGCGGTAAAAATCCAGTGCGTCATAAAAAAACTCCATTTTTCCGTTAAAGCCGTTCAGGCTTTTTGCCGTAAAGCTGACAAGTCTTTTTGGCTTAAAATCATACGCCGAGTGCATAAGCGGACTGAGCGAAACCATTCCGCGTTCGCCAAGCTCGCGCAGCATTGCCGTATAGTCAGCGGCGTATCGCATACTGCTTTTGGGAATTATGCCGCGTTCAAGCATATCGCGCAGCTTTTCCTTTTCGGTATTTTCCGCCGCTCTGTGCGCCTCGCCCACCCTTGACGGGTCATCAATAAACGTAATAAACTTATCGCCGATATAGTCCGCCACGGTCGGAATTTTATCACCGTACAAAAACGGTATGTACTTGTCCAGCGACGGAAACGAGATGCCGCTTTCTATCCGCTCAGAGTCGCGCTCCAGAATGGACGTCAGCTTTGATATTTCTTCGGTTCTTTTGCGTTTTCTGCGGAGAGTATCAAGCTCTGCACGGAGCAGCTTCGCTGCGCGGCTGCGCATTTCCGAATCCGTAACAAGCTCGTCCGCGGGCGTTATTCTCGCCGAAGTACAGCTTTCCCCGTCCTCCGCCGTCCTTTGGGTTTCCGCATAAAACCTCCGTATCGAGTCAACCTCGGTATCAAAGAACTCAATTCTGAAGGCGGTATCACTCCAAAACGGGAAATAATCCACTATGCCGCCGCGCACGCTGAACTGACCCGCGCCTTCCACCATTTCCTCACGGCGGTAACCGAAGTCGGAAAGCACACGGCAAAGCTCCTCTATTTCAATTTCATCGCCGCACTTCAGCTCCAAAGCGCGGCTTTTGTATGCGTCATACGGCACGGTAAGACTGAGCAGCGCCTCAACGGTGGTTATTACCGCACAGCCGCCCTCATCGCTTAAAAGCGTCTCAAGAACCTCGAGACGCTTTTTCTTTATATCGTTTGCCGCCGCTTCAACATCGTAAAACATCAAATCTCTTTCCGGAAAAACAAACGTCCTTCCCGGAAAGAAAAAGTTTATATCGTCATATATTGCCCTTGCATGAGCCATATCGGACGATATGATAAACGCGCCGCGTTTTGCCTTTTTGCATACGCTGAAAATAAGGTGCGCACGTACCGAATCCGCAACTCCCGTAACGGAAACGGGGGACTGCCCCTTGGCAAGTCCCTCTGTTATGTCCTCAAAGTCCGCAAGTCCTTCCAAAATTTTAACAAAACCATCCATTTATAAAAACTCCGTTGGCATTTTATGCCGTCAAAATTTATTTTTACGCCTAAAAAGAATTTTTTCTGGCGTATCGGCAAAACAGGCTCGCACCAATTACGTTTCAGCCGTATTATCCGTTAAATTCCGCCATTGCCTTTTCGGTACCGTTTTTTATAATGACCTCAACCGCGGCAGCCGCCCTTACCGCGGTATCAACAAGCGTTTTTACCTCGTCCTTTGAAAAACGGCCGAGTACATAATCCGCAAGGTCATAATCCGCATTCTGCGGCTTGCCTATTCCGACCTTTATCCGCGGGAACACCTCCGAATTGAGCTGGTATATAATGCTCTTTATGCCGTTGTGACCGCCCGCGCTGCCCTTCGGACGTATACGCAGCTTGCCTGTCGGCAGCGAAATATCGTCATATATAATTATTATTTCCGTATTGTCGCATTTATACCACGCCTTAAAATCGCGTATGCACTCGCCGCTCAGATTCATGAACGTCTGCGGCTTTACCAAAATCACCTTTTCTCCGCCGATTCTGCCTTCGCCGTAAAGTCCGTTGAATTTGCCCTTCTTCACGTCTATACCGTACTTTGCCGCCACCGCGTCAATGACCTCAAAGCCTACGTTGTGACGCGTCCCTACATAGTCGCGGCCCGGATTTCCGAGTCCTGCTATAATGTACATTATCCGTTTCTCCTTATGCTCCGTGAGATTTTACCTTTGTCCAAAGCTCGGCGCAGTATTTCTTTACCTCCGGCTCCTGATACCTGAAATACTCGTCCTTCTTGCCGTCCTGACGCGGAACATATGCGTCAATGTCCTTGTATACCGTATCGCGAATCTCGTCAAACGCCGACTGCACGGCAGAGCTGTAGCCCACCGCCTCAGAATTTGCGCGTGCGTTCTCCGGGTCGGTCATAAAATCCATAAACTTATATGCCAAATCGGTGTTTGTGCATTCCTTTGTCATCACCATTGCGTCGGTCCAGATATTTGTACCCTGGAACGGCTCGTAATAGTCCAAATCGGGGTTTTCCGACATGATATATGCCGCATCTCCGGAATACACAATCGCCATGTCCTTGTTGCCGGAAATCATGCTGTCGATAACCTCGTCGCCGACATAAATCGGAGCCATCGTTTCGTTCTGCTCCACAAGCCAGTTATATGCCGCATCAAGCTCCTCTGTCTTGTCCGTGTTCAGCGAATACCCGAGCGCTTTAAGCGCAATCATAAATGAATCACGCTCCGAATCGTACATATACAGCTTGCCCTTATACTTAGTATCCTTCAGTATATTCCAGCCCTCTTTTTCAAGGTCTGCCTTTGAAATCTCGTTCTTGTTATAAAGTATGCCGACCGAACCCCAAAAATACGGTACGGTATATTCATTGCTTGGGTCAAACGACTGTCCGAGAAGCGACTTGATTATTCCGCCGTAGTTTTTGAGCTTTGACACGTCTATTTTCTGCAGAGAGTTCTCTTTGATAAGACGCTCAATCATGTAATCTGACGGAATTATTATATCATACTTTTCGCCGCTGCGGATTTTTGTGTACATTGACTCGTTTGAATCAAATGTTTCGTAAACCACAGTGCAGTTATTTTCCTTTTCAAATTTTGGGATAAGCGAGGTGTCTATATACTCGCCCGCATTGTATACCTTAAGCGACTGCTTTTCTCCGCCTCCGCCGCACGATACAAGGAACGGCACGCAAAGCGCCGCGCAAACCATTCCGCTAATCAATTTCTTCATTCTTTTCAACTGTAACAGCCTTCTTTCTTTTAAATTTCGGTACAAGCTTCACTATTATAAGAGCCATAATTATAACAAGAATAACTATGCTCGAAAGTGCGTTGATTGTCGGGTTTGTCCTTTTTGTCATATTATAGACAATTATGGATATATTCATTACGCCGTTTCCGCTGACAAAGTATGAAATTACAAAATCGTCAAACGACATTGTAAACGCAAGCAGGATTCCTGCATAAATTCCGGGCTTTATCATCGGTATTATCACCTTTGTAAGCGCCTGCCACGGCGTTGCGCCGAGATCGAGCGCGGCATTTGCCACATTGTTGTCAAGTTCCCGTATTTTGGGATAAACGCTCGTTATAACATACGGCGTGCAAAACGAAATATGTGCAAGCAGCATTGTAACGTATCCCTTTTCAATCCTAAGCGACGAAAATAGAATCATAAGTCCGATTGCCGTAACTATTTCCGGATTCATAATCGGAATGTTATTCACCGTCAAAATCCATTCCCGCAGCAGCCTTCGGCTTTTTGAAAGTCCGATTGCCGTAATGGTTCCGAGTACCGTTGATATAGCGGTCGCAAGAAATGCAATCGTGACCGAAACCGAAACAGCGGACATGATTTCCGAGTTCTCAATCAGCTGTGAATACCACCTCAGCGAAAATCCGGTAAAATTCGTCAGTGACTTTGACGAATTAAACGAAAAAACCACGGTGACTATAATCGGTATATAGAAAAACGCAAAGCACAAAAACACATAAAGTCCCGTAGAAAGTCTTGCCAGTCTTTTAAGCATCCGAATCCACTCCTTTCCGCCTTAATCGCTGTCCTTATCAATCTTTTTCATCAGTGTTACCGCAATAAGAATAATTACCGCAAGAACAAGTGAAATTGCGCTTCCGAAATTCCAGTCGCCGACCGAGATAAACTGGCTCTCGATAAGATTTCCCATAAGTACATACTGACCTCCGCCGAGCAGCTTTGGTATTACAAACGTAGATATTGACAGCAGAAATACCATTATTACTCCGTTGATAACGCCCGGCAGCGACAGCTTAAAAACAACCCGAAAGAAGGTCTGAATCGGGTTTGCGCCGAGGTCGTACGACGCCTCTATGTACGATTTGTCCATCTTGCTGAGCGAGGTATGTATCGGAATTATCATGAACGGCAAAAAGTTGCATACAAGTCCGACTATTACGGCAAAATCCGTATACATCATCTTAATCGGAGCAAGCCCAAGCCTTACAAGCAGCATATTTATAAGTCCGTTGTCCGACAGAATACTCATCCATGCGTATGTCCTCAGCAGCATATTTATCCACATCGGTATTGTGACAAACAAAATCAGTATTCCCTGTGTTTTTTCGCTGAACCGTGAAATTATATATGCAAGTGCATAGCCGAGAACAAGGCATATCGCAACGCATATTAAACCGAGCTTTACCGACTTTATGAAAACGCTCAGATACACAGGCTCTGAAAATCTTATAAAATTATCTGCGGTAAACTGAATATTAAGCAGCGAATTTCCGCTGTTTGTAACCGCGTACAAAAATATCATAAAAATCGGAATGACAATTATAACAAACGACCATACAATATACGGACGTATCAGATTCTTAAAATATTTCAATCTTTCTGTCCCCCTTCGGCTTTTTTTACTTTCAACCGTTACGGCTGCATTTTCCACATTACGTGAATATCCTCCGGTCCGAAGGTCAATCCGACCTCAAGACCTATTTCGTGATAGTCCGTTGTGTGAATCATATAGCTTCGGTATTTGGTTTTTACCATAATTTCATAATGAACGCCCTTAAACACGATGCTTTCAACCGCGCCATGCAGCTTTGCACGGCTCGGCTCTACAATGTCGATGTCCTCGGGTCTTAAAACAACCTCGACCTCCTCGTTATCCTTAAAACCCTTGTCCACGCACTCAAACTCAAAATCGTCAAACGCGACAAGGCAATCATGCAGCATTTTTCCCTCGATGATATTCGACTCGCCGATAAAGCTCGCAACAAAGCGGTTTTCCGGCTCATTATATACGTCTGTCGGCGTTCCTATCTGCTGAATATAGCCGTCGTTCATTACAACGACCGTATCCGACATCGAAAGCGCCTCCTCCTGGTCGTGAGTTACATATATAAATGTAATCCCGACCTCCTTTTGAATTTTCTTCAGTTCGGTCTGCATTCCCTTGCGCAGCCGCGCATCAAGCGCGCGGTGCAGCGCACCGGAGACACAAAACAGACCCGCCATGGACGCAAACGAGAGCTGCAGACTGATGCTCGCCGCGGCAAACGGGTTGGCCGCGAGCAGGATGGCCAGCGCGGTCAGCAGCGACGTCGGCGGATCGTTCTCCCGCCCGAGCAGCGGCGCAAAGAGCAGCAGCGCCGTCATAAATGCCGCGCGCAGCACTGACGGGCTACACCCTGCCATGACGACGAACACGACCATCAGCGG
>URZD01000134.1 GCA_900552305.1 uncultured Eubacteriales bacterium | reverse complement strand
CCTTGCGCAACCAAAAATCCGTTCTCTCAAAATCGGAGTTCGGACTACTCCCTTTCGGTTAACCTCAAATTACTCTACTTTACCAAAATAGCGGTAAAATTCTTATACGCCTTATCCCATTCAGCAGGGTTTTGGGGCGTATATTTCTTTATGTCGGACGAGTCTGCTATGATTTTTCTTGCCTCGGTCAGATTCGCAATCTCGCCCGCTGCAATCATCTGTACCGCAATGTTTCCGAGCGCGGTCGCCTCGACAGGACCCGCGGAAACCTCCGTGTTGCACGCGTCCGCGCACATCGCGCACAGGAACGGGTCGCGCGTGCCGCCGCCCACGATATGAATGCCGTCAAAGCTTCTGCCCGTGAGCGAGGCAAGATTCAAAAACGCATAGCGATACTTCATCGCAAGGCTTTCGTAAATGCAGCGCACAATCTCGCCGACAGTCCCGGGTACATACTGTCCTGTTCTGCGGCAAAAGTCCGCAACCCGCGCGGGAATATCACCCGGCTTGCCGAACTCCGGACTGTCGGGGTCGATAAAGCAGCGGAACGCCGCGCAGCCGCGCGCCGCCTGCTCAAGGTCGTTGAAGGAATACTCCTCGCCCTTCTTTGCCCATGCGCGGCGCGACTCCTGAATCAGCCACAGTCCCATTATATTTGTAAGATACCTTATCTTTTTGCCAAAGCCGCCCTCGTTCGTGTATGACGCAGCCATTCCCTCCGCGCATACAAGCGGCTCGTCAAGCTCCGTCCCGAACAGCGACCATGTTCCGCAGCTTATATAGACAAAATCCTTTTTGTCGGTCGGCACAGACACGACCGCCGACGCGGTATCGTGCGAGCCTACCGCGATAACGTCCGCGCCATCGATACCAAGCTCCGTGCATACCTCGTCCGAAATCCGACCGATTTTCGTTCCCGCGGGGATAATGCCGCACAAAATCCGCTTCGGTATGCCGACCTCGCCGAGCAGCTCAAAATCCCAACCGCGCGTATACGGATTGAGCATCTGCGAGGTTGACGCTATGGTATATTCGCTCCTTTTCTCGCCCGTCATAAAGTAGTTCAAAAGGTCGGGCATAAAGAGCATTGTTTCCGCCCTGTCGAGCAGGTCGCGCCTGTACTGCGCAAGATAAAAAAGCTGAAAAAGCGTGTTAAAGCTGATTATCTGTATTCCCGTTCTGTCATAAAGACGCTCGCGGCTGACCGTATAAAACAGCTCGTCGGGGATATTGTCCGTCCTTGAATCGCGGTAATGCACGGGGTTTGAAATCAAATCTCCGTTTTTGTCCAAAAGTCCGAAGTCCACGCCCCATGTGTCGATTCCCACAAAGTCAAAGCCGCCCGCAAGCCGCGCCTTGACCATGCCCTGTTTTATCTCGTTCCACAGATACAGCACGTCCCAGTAGAACGTGCCGCGCACGTTTACGCCGTTGTTCGCAAAGCGGTGTACCTCGCGCATGGTGATTTTTCCATTTTCAAGCGCCGCAAGAATCGCCCTGCCGCTTGACGCTCCCAAATCGAACGCAAGAAACCTTTTCATACGTCTTCCCCCTTATCTCTTTGAGAGTACCTCGTCCTCGTATTTCTTCGCGTCCGCAATCCAGTCAACTCCGGTCAGAACGCCGTTTTTCTCGCAGTAAAAGTCCCAGACATCGCCTATCGGCATGGTTTTAAGCTCCTCACAGAGGGCAAGCCTGCTGCCCGTATCGCCGTCGCGCTCCAGTTTTTTGAGCGTGTCAACAGGCTGAAGCATAGCCTCCAGTATCGCCTTTTTGGTGTTGCGCGCGCCGACCGCAAGCGCCATGATTCTGTTCACGGACGCGTCAAAATAGTCGGTAGCGATATAGACCCTGTCAAACGCGTCAAGGCGCGCAATCTCGCGCATAATAGCGCGCGTTTCGTCATCGAATGCCACAACGTGGTCGCTGTCCCACCTTACCGGGCGGCTGACGTGGAGCAGTACCTTGTCCTTGAACTCAAGAATTGCCGACAGCTTTGCCGAAACAAGCTCGGTCGGGTGAAAATGCCCTGTGTCGAGGGTCAGCGCAACATCGTCGCGCGTGAGTGCATAGCCCATGTAGAACTCGTGCGAGCCGACAACGTATGACTCGCTGCCGATGCCGAACAGCTTGCTTTCAACCGAGCTTAAATGGTGCTTGCTGCCCTTTGCCGAGTCGAGTATTCTGTCAAGGGATTCGCGAAGGTAATGTCTGTGCGTTGCCGTGTCAATCGGGAACTCCTTTTCGCCGTCATGCACCCATATGTTGTTAAGCGCAAGCTGACCCGTGCGCTCGCCGAAGTATTCCGCAATTTTCTCCGCACGCTTGCCGTGCTCGACCCAAAAGTCGCGTATATCCTTGTCGTAGCTGCTAAGCGAATAGCTGCCGCTTTTCGGATGCGAGAAGAATGTGGGGTTGAAGTCAAGACCGTAGCCGCGCTCCGCCGCCCAGTCCGCCCAGGAGGAGAAGTGTTGCGGCTCTATCTCGTTTCGGTCAACCGCATGGTCTGTGTCAATGTATATTGCGTGAATATTTGCCTTCTTTTTGCCGGGAACGTAGGAAAACGCCTTGTCCATGTCGCGCCTTACCTCGTCCGGGGTAGTCGCCCTTCCGGGGTAGTCGCCGGTTGTCTGGATTCCGCCCGTGAGCGCGCCGCCGGTGTTCTCAAAGCCTATAACGTCATCGCACTGCCAGCAGTGCAGAGATACGGATATTTCGTCCGCCTTTTTTATCGCAGCGTCAGTATCAACGCCGATTTTCGCATATTTTTCCTTTGCAATTTCGTATGCCTTTTTAGTCATTTTTCAGCCACCTTTCATATATTTATTGCTTGTATTGCTGAGCATTTCAGCGCAGTATTTTCAGAAAAACCGTATTGTGTTTGACTTCTGTGCGCCTGCAGTCACACAACAATCACGCTTGCTCCGCCGTCATCAAGCTGCGCGGCAAGCGCGGCGCAAGGCTCTGCATCGGTTATAAAGAAGTCGATTTCGTCAAAATCCGCCAGCTTTACAAAGCCGATGCTTCCCGCCTTGCTTTTGTCGCCCAGGTAATATTTCGTTTTTGAATTTTTGAGCATTCTGCGTTTTATCCCGCATTCCTGTTCGTTGCTTTCCAGTATTCCGCCGTCAGCCGTCACGCCCTTACTGGAGAAAAACATTTTGTTTGCAAAATAGTTTTCCTCTATGCTGCGCTCCGCGAGCGCGCCCACAAACGAGCGGTTGACGCTGACTGCGCCGCCCACCGCGATAAGCCGTATGCCGTCGCAGCCGACAAGACAGTCGATAACCCTGAGCGAATTTGTTATAACCGTGACATTTTTCAGACCCTTCAGCTCCTTCGCCATGAAATATGTCGTGGTTGACGCGTCAAGAAAAACGGTGTCGCCGGAGGCGATATGCCGTGCCGCCGCCCTTGCCATTCTCTGCTTTGCGTCTACGTTTACGGTTTTCCGCTTTTCGAGAGAAGCCTCGTTTGTGCCGCCGCCCGGAGGTATCGCTCCGCCGTGGGTACGCCGCAAAAGATCCTGCTTTTCCAGCTTTTCAAGGTCGCGGCGCACAGTTTCCTCGGTAACCGCAAGCTCCTCGCTGAGCCGTGCAACGCTCACCGAGCCGTCGCTTTCAAGCCGTTCAAGAATTTTTTTCTGTCTTTCGGGTGCAAACATCTGTTTCTCTCCTTACCGCCGCTTTGGCATTATATACGGAACGCCTAAAGCTCCTTCCAATCCGCGGGGCGCTTTCCGGGCGTTTCATTATCGGGATGTCTTTTGCCGTTTTCGTACCCTAAAGCTCCTTCCAATCCGCGGGGTGCTTTCCGGTCATTCCGAATTTTCTTCTTATTTCATACAGGCGCTTAACCTGCTCGTTTGTGAACTCCTTGGGACCGCCGAGCTGTCTTGAACGGAATAAAAGCTCCGCATAGAATTCGAGCGACTCCATTTTGTGATACGCCGCAAGCAGCGAGTCCGAATACGAAAGCGCGCCGTGGTTTGCAAGCAACACCGCGTCATAGTACGGAAGATATTTTTCCACCGCGTCCGGGATTTCCTCGGTTGACGGAGTACCGTACTCCGCAATCGGAACCTCGCCCAGCGCGATAACCGCCTCCGGCATAATCGGCTGAGTCAGCGGGATTCCCGCAATCGCAAAACTGGTCGCAAAAATCGGATGCGCATGAACAACCGCCTTTACGTCCGGGCGCTTTGCATATACGCGGAGGTGCATTTTTATCTCCGACGACGGGCGAAAGCCTTCGTTTGCCTCCAGAACATTGCCTTCGCCGTCAATCTTGCATATGTACTCCGGAGTCATAAAGCCTTTGCTTACGCCTGTAGGCGTGCAAAGGTACTCGTTCTCCGAGATTCTTACCGAGATGTTGCCGTCGTTTGACGCAACCATTCTGCGGTCGTATATCCTCTTTCCGATGTCGCATATCTGCTGTTTGATTTCGTTTTCAGTAGCCATTTTCAAGAACTCCTTTTTATGTGGTTTTTTCTTTATATTACCACATAAAATTCTTTGAGTCAATAGCTTTTTCTTTGTTTGTGTTTGTTTTTCTGTGTTTTTGTTAAATAAATGGGCAGTTGAATTTATAACATGACCGCCGAAGGTTTAACCTTGGGCGGTCATAGCGTACTGTTTCTGATGTTAGAATTTTACCGATATAGCCGTTCCCTCGCCAATCGTGCTTTCTACGGTTATTTCCGCGCCGTAAAGCTCGGCTATGTGCTTGACGATTGACAGCCCCAGACCCGTGCCGTTCACGCTCTTTGAGCGGCTTTTGTCAACGCGGAAAAACCGCTCAAAAATGCGGCTTTGGTATTTTTCGGGGATTCCTATCCCGGTATCTGCCACGGTGAGTGTCCGACCGTGCAGCGTTATGTCAACCCTGCCGCCGTCACGGTTGTACTTTACCGCGTTGTCGCACAGATTGAAAATCAGCTCGCTGAGCTGAACGCGGTTGCCGACAACCGTAAAGCTCTCGCCCTCGACAGTTATTTCTATGTTGCGGCTTTTTGCCGAGATTCGCAGCGTTTCCGCCGCGTCGTCCGCAAGCTGCTTTATGTCCACCGGCTGCGGTTCCTGAACGGGCGCGTGTTCGTCCAGCTTTGACAGCTTGATAATATCGTTTATAAGCGTGATAAGCCTTGAAGCCTCCTTTTCGATTTTCTCCGCGAATCCCTTGATGTCCTCCGGCTTGGCGATTCCCGCGCCTATTATCTGCGAATATCCGAGGATTGTCGTAAGCGGCGTTTTCAGCTCGTGCGAGACGTTCGCCGTAAACTCGCGGCGCAGCTTTTCGGTCGCCGCGCGTTCGGTTACGTCAAGCAGCAGCACCACAATTCCGCAGACGGTGTCGCGTTCGTACACAGGACTGAAAAATATGTTGTACGACCTGCCGTCAAGCATGGCGGTCACAAACTCCTTGCTGCCGCCCAAAACCTTGTTAATCGCGGGGGTCAGCTCCGCGTTGTGCATTATCGCCGCAAAGCTGCTGTGCAGAGCCTCCTCCTCGCTCACGCCGAGAATTACCGTTCCGCTTTTGTTGATTGACAGAATGTTTCCGTCCGTGTCAAGGGTCAAAAGTCCCTCGCCGATATTTTCGCTCACGGTCTGAAAACGCGTTTTTCTGCGCCGCAGTTTTAACAGCTGTCGCTCAATTTCGTGGTTTTGCGCCCTTATTTTGCCGATTATCGGCTCAAGCTCGGGGTATATTTCGGTTATTTTCCGATATTCGGGCGCGATAAGGCTGATGTCGCGCACAGGGCGGATTACGTTCTCGGTCAGTACGGCGGCAACCCTTCCCGACACCGCCGCGAGCATTGCCGTCAGCAGCGCAATAAGCGCAAAAATTCCCGCGCAGTGCAGACGGTAGGTGTTCAGTGTGTCCGCGGTATCGGCTGGCGGCACGACCGTTCCGGCCTTTGTTTGTGTGCGCG
>URZD01000133.1 GCA_900552305.1 uncultured Eubacteriales bacterium | reverse complement strand
TTAATGGTTCTTTATATTTCCTTGAAGCTTCACTTTTTCCATGTTTTAAAGAATATTCAATTATACGTTGACGTTTCTTGGCTTTTTGTGTTACAATATTCATAGAAAATCAAAATTCCTTTCTGGGCTATGTTTTCCGCAAAAAACATTATACCACACTGAATTTTGATTTTCTATTTTTTTGGTTCACATGTATTATATCAATACATAACAGTGGCGCAATACATAATTTTTTTGTTGTCTAAAACGGACTGTTTGGTGCTATTCACTTCGAAGGAGCAAAATATAGCGAAAATGACTTTTGTACAGGAAGCAGCGATTTACCGATATATGATGAAACACCTAAACCGGTCTGCGACATACCTTGCGAATATGATTACTTTCATGTTTTTGACTATGGTGAATCGGCATTTTACAACAACCGAGATACCGCGTATTTATATGTTGACAGTAAAAATACCGTTATGCACTTTGAAGAAATACTTATAGATGATTCCATTCGCCTCCGGGGAAAGAAAAACAATACTCTTTATCTTGTATCATCCGGAGAAATAGAGTAAGGAAATGTTTTATTCGAACGGACTTATTCTTATATGTAATGTTAAAGATATTGTGAATTTGCTGATTAACATTTTAAATAAGTTCAAACTCTCTTTATCATTATAAAAAATCCATCTGTGATATTTTCTGTCACAGATGAATTTTCTGTATTTCTTTTATCCGTTCCCGCTGTCCTTCCGCTTTTCGCGGATTTAAGGATTCACGCATTAATCAGCGTCTTTCACGTCAGTCACGGCTGTTTTTTTCCTATCTTACATCGTCAAAGCTGTAAAGGTCAAGAGTTGTATTTACCGTTACAATCTGACCTCTTGGACCCCCAAACGGATACTCGCTCACCGTTACGGTGTTTTCTGCTGTCTTTTCCGCACCAAGCTCGGTCGCGTTCACCCCCGCACCCCATATCTTGCCGTAGCCGCCGCTTTTCTTTACTAAAATTCCGTCATTGGACACTGTTGCGCCGTCCTCGCCCAGCCTGTTCACCCACATAAACCAATAGCTCTCCGTTTCCGTCTTTGAAACCGTCCTGTAGCTCTTTCCGTCATCAAGCAGCGCAAAAACCTCCTCATTACTCATCGGAGGTTCAACAGCTGTTTCCGCAAGATTTCTGAACCTATCCTTGTCGGAGAACAAGAGGTTTGCCCCTCCGTCACCGTTTATGTACATGATTCCGAGCTGTGTTTTCTCACCGTTTTCCGTTCCGTCCGAATAGTAAAACGGTTTAATAATGTATGCGTCCTCAATGAATTTTTCGGAAAAGTCGCAAACCCATGTGCCGTGATAATAGCATTTAAGCCTGTCACAACTTGTACGGACAACATCATCCGTCAGCGTCATGTCCATATTAGGCGGAAGGTTTATCTTATTTACCGAAAAGCCGTTTTCGTTATTTCTTGTATTGAAAACCTTCATTTTCAGCGTCCTGTCATCATTGCTCCACACATATCGCGCAAGGTATTTTGAATAGCCGTACTCCGTATTGGGAGAGTCCGTCATATCCCCCATATCCTCCACAACAACCGCGGTTTTGCCGCCTATGTTATAGCCGTTTACCTCACTGCCGTTGAGTATCACTCGTATATCAGTTTCGTAAACATCTCCGAGAGGCATCCCGGGCGTGCTGCTCTTTACAGCGTCCTCGTACTCCTTACCGACATCTGCACCAAAATCCGCATCAACGCGCAACGTACGCGTTTCGTCATTATATTCATATGAGATGCCGCGGTTTTCCTCGTACATATCCTCAATAACTATTGCCGTTCTGCCACCTATATTGTAGGACGGGGCCTTATAGCCGTTTATATATGTAACAATATCGGTCGAGTATATCCTTCCGCACACATCACCGTTTGCAGCATGCGCGCCCAAACCGACGCAGGCAACGGCTGCCGCCGCACAGGCTAAGTATTTTAAGGTTTTCATCGTTTCTACTCCTTTTAAAGCTATGATTGCATTTTCTATTTTTTTATATATTCCGTTTCCTCTATACATCATATTATATCCTTTTATTACCCGATTGTCAGCTGTCAAAAAAGCTCCGCAGGCGCAATAATCGACCAAAGCTTGCTTTGGTCGAAAAAGGAGCGGCAGCCGATAAAGTGAAGCCGTATTTTTAAGTATAAAAATACGGCGAACCAAAAGGCTCGCCGCGACGTGGTGGAGAATAGGGGGATCGAACCCCTGACCTCATGATTGCGAACCATGCGCTCTCCCAGCTGAGCTAATTCCCCATAGCTTCCATTTTTCAACACCGCTAATTATACAATAATAATTTGCAAATGTCAATAGTTTTTTCAAAAATAGTTAAAATGCCTTTTTATCAAGCGATTTGCTGTCGCACGTTTGCTCCGTTCAGGGCGTTTTGACCATGCAAAACGCTTGACTAAACCCCAAAGATGTACTATAATAAAATCAATAAAACAAATTGCGGACAAACCTCGGCTAAAATTGGGCCGTTTGTCGGAAAGGAGCTGCCATGAATATTCAAAATATCAAGCTTATAATATGGGATTTGGACGAAACCCTCTGGCGTGGTACAATCAGCGAAGGCAAGGTTGAGCCGATTGCGGCATACGTCAAATTCGTGCGTGATGCCGCCGATATGGGAATCGTTCATTCAATCTGTTCAAAAAACGATTTTGAAACCGTTCGGACGCGGCTTACCAAAATGGGAATGTGGGACTTTTTTGTCTTTCCTTCAATCGACTGGACTCCAAAGGGCAGCAGAATCAAAAAAATCATCGACACCATGCGGCTCCGATACGTAAACGTCCTTTTTGTTGACGATAATTTGCAGAATTTAGAGGAAGCCAAACACTTTTGCCCCGGTATCATGCCCGCCCTCCCCGACGAGCTTTCCGAGCTTTGCGCGGCGGCCGCCGCGGCGGAGCATAAGGACCCGACCCACAAACGCTTGCAGCAGTACCGCGTTATGGAGGAAAAGGAAAACCTCCGCGGCGAATTTGAATCCAACGAGGATTTTCTGTATTCCTGCAATATCAAGGCAAGCATTGAATACGACTGCCAAAACCACATTGACCGTATTGCCGACCTTATAATCCGCAGCAATCAGCTTAACTATACCAAAATCCGCTTGTCAAAGGACGAGCTTTCGCAGCTTCTTTGCGACGGCAGCGTTCGCTGCGGCTATGTCTCGGTGCATGACAGCTTCGGCGACTACGGCATAGTAGGTTTTTTTGCCGTCCGTGACGGCCGCGCGATACATTTTGTGTTTTCCTGCCGCGTTCTCGGTATGCAGGTTGAGCAATATGTTTATTTTGTCCTCGGCTGCCCCGAAATTGACATCTCCGGCGATGTTGCCGCGCCGCTGCGGCGCGGTTTTGTACCGCCGTGGATAAACGGCAGAGCTGTAAAATCCGAAAATAATTCCGGCAGCAAAGTTGAAAATTCGGTTAAAATATTGCTTAAAGGTCCGTGCGATATGCTGCAAATGCACTCGTTTCTGAGCGGCTGCAAAAACCTTACAACCGAATTTGCGTACACAAACGAAAAGGGAATATACACCGAGGGTCACAACCACACCTCGCAGCTTGTAACCGCGCTTTATGCCTCGGACAGCGACAAGGCGCGGATTTTAGAAAGCGGTTCGTTTTTTGACCCGAATATGCTTGACACCTCACTCCTTCGCGAAAAATACGATTACGTTGTCCTGTCTATGCTGACTGACGGAAACCTCGGAATATACAGACATAGCGAAACAGGCTTTGAAATCGCGCTTTGCGAAAAATACTATGCCCTGACAGATGAAAAATGGACGGACAAGTATACAGGCGGCGAGCTGTTCTGCGGCGGAATACGCTTTACCGAGGAAAATCTTGCCGAGTTCCGCAGTAATTTTACATTTTGCGGCAACTCCGATTTTCATAAAAGCGTTGAAAATCTTGAAAAAATCTTGGCTTTTATCGGAAATGACACAAAGCTGATTCTTCTTCTCGGCTCGGAGAAAAAACAGCTTGGTCCCTGTCCTCCCGCCCTTGAAAACAGGCACCTTGAACACGCGCGTATGAATCGGCTTATTGAGGCATGGGCAAACGGCAAGCCGAACGTAGCGCTTATACATTACGATAAATACATACGGCGGCAATCCGATTTTCTTGACACAATCAACCACTTTTCAAAACGCGTATATTACAGCCTTGCCGCCGACCTTGTGAATATTTTCGGCAATTACGCCGATAACGGCGTTCGGCTTAAAGGTAAAAGCAGTCTTTACATTTCCGATTTTAAACAAAGGCTGCGCGACATAAAAAACGGACTTATAAAATAACAAACGGATAACGGCGGACCTCAGCAATCGCTGAACCTGCCGTTATATTTTTATTGCCCGATATATTTTTTCAAAAACTCTTTACTTTTTTCTCTTTATGTGGTATCTTATAATATGTACGAAAATGCGTTAAAAAGACGAAACAGCAAGAAATTTCCCGTTTTGCTCCGAATACGGAGGCTGAGCGGATTTAAGCCGTATCCGCCCGCGCGGATATGGCTTATACGGATTTATGTTTTGTCGAAAATTACCGAACGGGGGTTTATATTTTGGATTCACTTTTACAAACGCAAATCATCACGCTTGCGGCGCTTGGGATTTTCGCGGCGCTGATGATATACATAGGCGTACGCAGCTGGCACAAAACCCAGACCATAGACGGTTTTCTGCTCGGCGGCCGCAAAATCGGAGCATGGGCGTCCGCGTTTGCTTACGGAACGTCATACTTCTCCGCAGTAATCTTTGTCGGCTATGCCGGCAAGCACGGCTGGTCAATCGGCTTCGGCAGTATGTGGATAGGCGTCGGAAACGCCGTTCTCGGCTGCCTTCTTGCATGGCTGATTCTTGCGCGGCGCACACGAAACATGACGCACAGACTCGGCGTGAAAACAATGCCCGAATTTTTTGAGGCAAGGTATTCGTCAACCGGTATGAAGGTCGCGGCGGCGCTTATCATCTTTGTATTTCTTGTTCCATACTCGGCGGCGGTTTACAAAGGCTTAGGCTCAATGTTCAACACTGTATTTCCGGGCGTTTCAGTCAAGGTCTGCATGGCTGTAATAGCGGTTTTGACCGCGCTATATCTTGTGCTCGGCGGCTATGTTGCAACCGTTTATACCGACCTTATCCAGGGGATAATCATGCTCTTCGGCGTTGTCGCCATGGTAGTCGCCATAGTGGTTCATCCGTCTGTCGGCGGCGTTGCGGAGGGATTCCGCAGAATACGCGAAATCGACCCCGCGCTTGTTTCACCGTGGGGCGGCAGCAGCTTTAAATTCCTATGCACCAATATTTTGCTGACGAGCTTCGGCACATGGGGACTTCCGCAGATGGTCAGCAAATACTACGCAATCAAGGACGAAAAGGCAATCGGCAAGGCAACCTTTGTGTCTACCGCATTTGCAATGATAATCGGCTGCGGCGCGTACTTTATAGGCTCGCTGTCGCGCCTTATTCTCGAAAACAAGGCGCCGACTCTCCCAAACGGCGAAATAAACTTTGACGCAATTATCCCGAACGTGCTGCTCACCGCACTCGGCGACGCAAACGTCATAACCACCGTAATTTTTGCGATTGTGCTGCTCCTTCTTCTTTCCGCGTCAATGTCAACCCTCGCGTCGGTCGTTCTCACGTCCGCGTCTGCGGTTTCTGTTGATCTTGTTCCCGTTGTGAAAAAGAACTTCAACGCGTCGCGCCAGATGCTGCTTACGCGTTCGCTTTGTATGCTCTTTGTAATACTTTCGTACGTTTTTGCAACCATGAATATTTCAATCATAGTAAATATAATGTCATTCTCGTGGGGAATTGTTTCCGGCTGCTTCATCGGTCCGTACATATACGGAATCTATTCACGAAAGGCCACAACCGCCGGAGCATGGGCGGGAATCGTCTGCGGCTTTGCCGCGGTCGCTGTTCCCACAGCGTACATCACCGTCACCTCCGACTTTGCCGCAGCGGCAGCCGCGGCTCCGGAAACGGGCGTGGTGGCAGGCG
>URZD01000132.1 GCA_900552305.1 uncultured Eubacteriales bacterium | reverse complement strand
CAGCTTAGCTGTGAATTTTAGGCATAGCAGCACCGTAAGTTCATAGTCACGGCGGCGGATTTTTCAGCATAGCAACGCCGCAAGTCCATAGCCACGGCGGCGGATTCCCTACTTACAGAAATTCTCCACATAGCTGTCAATCGCCGCGGCAACCGTTTTTATCGCGTCCTCGCGCGCGCTGACCTCCTTAACGGCGGTTGTCTTGTTTTCAAGGTTTTTGTAAACCGAGAAGAAGTGCCGCATCTCGTCAAAAATATGTGCGGGCAGCTGGTCAATGTCCGTGTACAGGTTATAGTTCGGGTCGTTGAACGGTATAGCGATTATCTTTTCGTCATTTCTTCCGTTGTCAATCATAGAAATCATACCTATAGGGTACGCGCGGACAAGAGTAAGCGGCTCCAGCGGCTCTGCGCAAAGCAGCAGCACGTCAAGCGGGTCGCCGTCATCGCCGTAGGTTCTGGGTATAAATCCGTAGTTCGCGGGATAGTGCGTTGACGTGTACAAAATTCTGTCAAGAATTATCAGTCCCGTTTCCTTGTCAAGCTCATACTTCTTTTTGCTTCCCTTAGGTATTTCCACCACGCAGACAAAATCCTCCGGCGTAATTCTTTTGGGTGAAATATCGTGCCATATGTTCGTCATAGGTTCCTCCTGTGTTTTATATTAGGCGCACGGAAACCAAGTCCGATATGCCCTGTGATTAAAAAATCACAATCTTTCCTTATATAAATAAAAATAGGGTAAAAGCCGCGGCTTTGAACCGTTTTCCTTGTCGGCTTTTACCCTATTATAGCACGTTATTATATTTTTTGCAACTACCTAATTATGAGAAGTTTGCCTGCTTTATCAAAATTCGCTTTACTGCTCCTTTTCGGCAGCTATCTTTTCCGCAACCTGCGGCGGAGCCTCCTGATAGCGTTCAAACGCAAACTCAAAGCTGCCCTTTGCCTGGGTCATGGAGCGCAAATCAGATGAATACGAGGTCATCTCCGACATCGGCACCTCGCCCTCAATCAGCGTTATGCCGTCACCCTGCGGAGTCATGCCGAGCATCTGACCGCGCCGCTTGTTGATGTCGCCGATTATATCGCCCGTGTAGCTGTCGGGAACATATACGTTCAGATGTCCGATAGGCTCAAGAAGTATGGGCTTCGCCTGCTCCATTCCCGCCTTAAACGCAAGTGACGCCGCGGTCTTGAACGCCATTTCGGACGAGTCAACCGGATGATACGAGCCGTCAAGGAGTGTAGCTTTGACCCCCACAACCGGATAACCCGCGATAACGCCGTGCTTCATGCTCTCCTGTAAGCCCTTTTCGACCGCGGGGAAGTAGTTCTTGGGTACCGCGCCGCCGAAAACCTTTTCCTCAAATACAAGGCTGTCGCTGTCGCACGGCTCAAACTCAATCCAGACGTGTCCGTACTGACCGTGACCGCCCGACTGCTTTTTGTGCTTGCCCTCGACCTTAACTTTGCCGCGTATCGTTTCGCGGTACGCAACCTTAGGCTCGGTCAGGCTGACCTCAACGCCGAATTTGTTTTTCAGCTTGCTGACAAGAATGTCGATATGCTGCTCGCCCATGCCGCGGATAAGCGTCTGGTGCGTTTCGGAGTTGTTCTCTATCTCAAAGGTTTTGTCCTCGTCTGTCAGCTTGGAAAGACCCTGACTTATTTTGTCCTCGTCACCCTTAGCCTTCGGCACTGCCGCAAGAGCTGTGTTCGGTTTTGCAAAATCGATTCCGTCAATCACAACGCGGTCGGTAATGCTGCAAAGCGTGTCACCCGTGCCGGTGTTCGCGAGCTTTGTAACCGCGCCGATGTCACCCGCGTTCAGCTTTTCGACCTCGACCTGCTTTTTGCCGACAAGAGCATAGATTTTTCCGATACGCTCGTTGCTCTCCGTGACGGAGTTGTAAACGGTCGTGTCGGGAGTCATTATTCCCGAATAAACCTTAAAATACGACAGTCTGCCGACATACGGGTCGGCTACGGTCTTGAAAACCAATGCCGCAAGCGGGTCGTTTACCGATACCCTGCGCCGTGCGTCGCTGCCGTCAGCCTTCTTTGCGATAAAGAATTCCTCCGACGCGTCGGACGCGGGGAAGTACGCGCCTATCGCGTTCATTAGTGACGAGATACCCAGCTTGTTGTACGCGCTGCCGCAGAGTACGGGAACGATGTCGCCCGCCGCAACGCCCGCGCGCAGAGCCGCGTAAGTCTCCTCCGGCGTGAACGGCTCGCCAGCAAAATATTTCTCCATAAGCTCCTCGGAGCTTTCCGCCACAGCCTCGTTAATCATCTCGCGTACGGGCGCGATTTCCTCGTCCATGCCCTCCGGCATAGCCGCGGTGATTGTGCGGTTTCCGTCAAACTTGCGCGCCTCGCCTTCAACCACGTTCACAAAGCCGGTTATGGTATCGCCCTCTCTTATAGGCACCTGGAACGGCGCAATCCGCTTGCCGTACTTTTCGCGGAGCTGTTCAAGCACGCCGTAGTAATTCACGCGCTCATCGTCAACCTTATTTATAAAAATCATCTTGGGTATACCCGCGTCCTCGGCATATTTCCATGCCTTCTCCGCGCCGACCGTAAGACCGGATTTACCGCTCAGCACTATCAGAGCCGCGTCCGCAACGCGCACGCCCTCCTGAACCTCGCCGACAAAATCAAAATATCCCGGCGTGTCAATGATGTTAAATTTCGTTCCGCTCCAGTCGCAGGTAGCAACCGCAGTGCTTATCGAAAACTTGCGCTTTATTTCCTCCGGGTCAAAATCCATTACGGTGTTCCCGTCCTGAGTTCTGCCCATTCTCTCTATAGAGCCGGCCGTGTACAGCATAGCCTCCGCAAGAGATGTCTTGCCCGAATTGCCGTGTCCCAAAAGACAAAAATTTTTGATTTTAGATGATTCATACAGTTTCAATTTTCAACCCTCCTGTTGATTATTTACGGCAGCCGACCTGATTTGGCGCAGCCGTTTAAGTTTCCTTTGTAAGTCGTTGGACTTATCAATATTATAAACTATTCCGCGAAAAATTTCAACCAAAAAACAAACAATTTTTTTATATGTTTTTGTTATGTTTTGCCGAAATTTTAGCTCCGTTCTTGCCGTTTATAAATTTGATGTAGCTTTTAAGCCGTGCAAGCTCGGATTTAAGCTCCGAAACGGCAGACGAGAGCCGTACAATGTCCTCGGCATATTGAGAGCCGCGCGCAGAGGCGTCGGAGTCTGTCGCTGCCGCGCGTTCGGCGCGGGGGTGACCCGCTGCGGCGCGGTCGGCAGTGATATGTTGAAAATTTGCTGTGTTGCCCGTGGGGGCTGTAGTCCGTGTTGCATTATCCTTGCCGCTCGCACCGTATTGTCGGTTTGCTGACCCGTCCGCCATGCCGTCCGCCCCGTCATATTTTTGGTATGTTTTGCCGCCGTTTTTTTCGTCCGTATCGCCGTGCCGATGATTCGGCATATTGCTGTCGCCCGCGCCGCCAACCTCAAAATCATCATTTCCGCCGGTTATTCCGAGCTTTTTTCGTATCTGCTCCTTTTGCCGTTCTATTTCATCATATGATTTATTTTTATGCTCTATACCCGCAAAATCTTCCGCGCGGCTGCCGATTGCGCGTACCTCGTTTTGAGCGGCGGCGTTTTTTACAAAAATCTCGCCGCCGCGGCAGTCTTTAAGCCGTCCTCCTGCGCGGCAGCCGACTTCATATCGGCACCCGCCGTCCGCTGCAATGCATATCTTGTAAAGCTCCGCGGCTCCCTCAAGCCGCTCCTCGGTCAGCCGCTGCCACCGCTCGCCGCCGCCAAGGCTCATGCTCGAAAAAACGGCGTTTCCGCGCCCCCACATAAGCTCAATATCCCTTTCGCCGCGGACAAGGAGCGGCGAAAGACATCCGCTGCCGTGCCGCCGCGTGAGCGCCACCTCCCGAGTGAGCGCGCTGCCCTCAATGCCGTATTCTATCCGCCGAAACCGTATTTCGTTGCCCGCCTTAAAGCAAAGAAAAATTCGCCCCGGCGCGGGCAGCGCAAAAAATTCCCGAACGTCCGCGGCATCCGTAACCGGCGTAAACCCGCCGAAGTCCGCCGCTCCGCGGGCAAGCCGCCTGTAGCCGAATTTTCGCTCCTTGTGTGAGGTGTAGAAAACGCAAATGCTCCCGTCGCCGTCCAAAACCGAAAACACGCGCTCGCCCTCGATTCGGTCAATCGCAGTGACCTCCCCCGAGCCGCCGTTTATAAGCTGATGACACACAATGTTTCCGCTGTCGCTCAAAACCGTGTAGACCGCCGAAAGCAGCATATTCTGACGGAATATGCTCACTCCGCCGATTCGCGCAGAGCCGTTCTCACGCGCCTTCAGCAGCGTCCCGCGCGACCATCGCCCGCCATCCCTTTGTATATAGGTAATTCCTCCGAAATCATCGCCGAGCAGTATGTGAATATTGTTCCCGCCGTCAATAACCGCGTCAAACACGGAGCCGCGGCACCCGCCGAGAAGCTGCGCCCCGCCGAGCCGCCCGCCCCTTACGTCATACGCCGCAAGCGCCGCGTTCTCTGCACAGAGGTAAAGCCCGCTGTCTCCGCCCGTTTCCTTTAATATTATTTTATCCGCAAACACCGATAAACAATCTCCCTTCATTAAAAAATGCTGATATATATATTTTACTGTGTGCGGCGCGTAATTGTTAATCGGGACGGTCGCGGTAACGCTTTTTAGGATTTGACATAATATATAGTGAAGTCGAAAAAATAGAAAAAATCTAAAATCAGGAGGAATTTTAATGATTGATAGAGCTGAAAGAGCAGAGAGAGCGGCAGAGCTTGCCGACCGCTGCGATGAAATTGAAGAAAGGCGCGAGCGCCGCTGCTGCGGCTTCCGCGACCCTGTCTGCATACACACCGACCAGGTGTACGATTCCTGCAAGGACCGCGACTGTCTCCGTGACGCGCGCGTGTACTTCACAAACTCCGGTCAGGAAATAATAAACCGGTCAATAAACGTAAAAATAAAGAGCGCGGAGATAATCTGGGTCTATACAACGGTAGAGCCTGTTCCGTTTAACCGCGGCTTCTATACGGTAGATATAAAATACTTCATAAAGGTAACGGTCGAAGCCTTCCGCGGCGTTTCCTGCCCGGTTGAGGTAGAAGGCCTTACCACATTCGACAAAAAGGTTATCCTTTTCGGCTCGGAGGGCAACGCAAAGGTGTTTGAATCGGGCACGGGCGACTGTGACAATGTGGCGGACACATGGCAGCAGCACAATATGCCGCGCGCGATAGTCGAGGTCGTTGACCCGATCGCCCTTGCCGCAAAGGTTATCACAAAGGACGATTGCTGTTGCTGCTGCGACTGCAACGAGCATTTTCTCGCAATCCCCGAAAACATCTGCGCTTGTTTTGACGATGAGCTTTATATCGGCGACGACGGCAAAATAGTTCTGGTAACCCTCGGTCTGTTCACAATTGTACGCCTTGAAAGAAGCGTAGAGCTGCTTATAAACGCTGTGGACTTCTGTATCCCCGAAAAGGAGTGCAGCGCCGCAACAGAGAAGAACCCCTGCGAGCTGTTCAACACAATCCGCTTCCCGCTCGACGAGTTTTACCCGCCGCAGAAGGGCTGCGCAGATAATGACATCTCACCGATAAATACGGGTGGCTGCGGTTGCGGCTGCGGGCACGACCATGCGCACAGCACGGACGATATAAAGAAGGACATAATATTTATTGTTACAAGCGCCGTGCTTACGCTTGTGGGCGTATTGTTCTTAGAAGGAATAGCAAAGACGATAGTGCTGCTGGCGGCATATTTGATAGTTGGCGGGGAAATACTTTGGAATGCGCTCAAGGGACTGCTTCACGGCAACATAGTTGATGAAAACGTGCTTATGAGCGTTGCCACTATTGGCGCAATAGCGCTTGGCGATTACGGCGAAGGCGTAATGGTAATGCTGCTTTACAGGATAGGCGAGCTGCTGCAGGGCATAGCCGTGGGCCGTTCACAGAGTTCCATCAAAGAAGTGCTTGACCTTAGGCCCGATACCGTAAGGCTTGAAGAAAACGGGGAGTTCGTTGTTAAGCATGCGGAGGAAGCCAAGGCAGGCGACAGATACGAAATCCTGCCCGGCGACAGGATACCGCTTGACGGCACCGTTGTTGAGGGCGAAAGCTTTGTTGACCTTTCCGCTATAACGGGCGAATCCGTTCCCGTGCACGTTGCGGCGGGCGATGAGCTTGTATCGGGCGGCATAAACAAGTCCGGCCGCATAGTTGCCGTTGCGG
>URZD01000131.1 GCA_900552305.1 uncultured Eubacteriales bacterium | reverse complement strand
CCGCCTTTGTTTCAAGAATCACGCCATCAGGCGGCAATATTGCAGCCTTTTCCTTCTTCAGCGCGGCGCTGCTTAACGCCGCGCTGCATTTTATCGATATTGTACAGGTATACGCACTGTCCTCCGCGCCGCCGTTTGCAGCGCTATCAGCGCCTTTTCCTGCCGCCGTGCGCTGTCCGCCCGTCTTGCTGTCCGCTGCGTTTCCCGAATTTTCGACAGGCTTTACACTGTCCGATTTTTGCTGTCCGCCCTTCTCCGAGGTCGGTTTATTTTCGGCAGCCTTCTCCGACTTTGCCGCCGTATCGGCATTTTTCGGCATTTGACGTATTTCCTCGTTTTCAACCTTGACCAGACTTTCGGCAGGCTTCGGCAGCTCCGCCGCCCGGTCGTTGCCGGGCAGACTCCCGCCCGAACGGTATGCCGCCGCAAGCACAAGCGCAGCGCAGACATATATCGCGGTTTTAAGAATAATTCTTTTTTTATCAATCTTTATCTTCATCTTTGACCGCTCCCTCTACAGACATAATTATATAGAAATACATTTCCTTTGGTATATCTTCGCATACGGATATACCAGAGCAGTTCCGCCGCATTTATGCGATTTTGCTCTGTTTTATCCGCAGCGCTCATATCAAAAATCCCGCTTTCTCCGTTTTCAAAGCGCAAAGCCGCCGCCAGTCCGCAAAGAGCCTGTTCTGTCGGCATAACTCCCGCACCGCCGCCGCGCTCATGCTCAAAGCCGCCGTCAGACCGCGCAAAGCTCAAAATATTGTCAATAAGCGTTCTTCCGTTCTTTATAAACCGACTGTCGCGCGGTGATATTCCGACCGACGTAATTCCAATCAAAACCTGCGCCGCGCTCTCCGGGTTCTCCGTCCCCCAGCTTTCGTAGCCGCCGTTTTCATTTTGTGCCAAAGACAGGTATTCCACCGCTTTGTCAACCGCAGCCGCAACATTTTCCGAATCCGTATACCCCGCAAGCGCGGCAAGCGCCATTCCCGTGATGTCGGGGTCGGCGTTTTCCGATGCGGAATTAAGCGAAAATCCGCCGCATGGCAGCTGCCGCCCCAAAATGTAATCTATATACATTTCGCGGCTTGCCTGCACTGCCGCGCCGCTGTTTTTCGGAATCTGATATTTTCCGCTGTCAAGCGCGGCAAGCGCCCATATCGCACCGTTTATTCCCTGTCTGACAGTTCCCTCAAAATCGCCGAGCGGCAGCGTCAAATCATACCCCGCCGCGTCCTGCGGATTTTTTCCGAGCGCCGTAAGTGCAAGAATAACTCTTGAGTACTCTGTATATTTTCTTTCGCTTAACGCTCCGCCGCACTCCGTCAAATATTTTTCAAGATTGACAAGGTATTTTTCGGCATACTCACGCGGCAGCCTTCCGCTCCGGGCAATGGCGATAACCGTCCACTCCCCGCCGACAGACGAAACCGTCGGATTTTCAACATTCCGCAGCAGATACGCCGCCGCGCCGTCCAAAATATCCGCAGATATTCCCCCGTCCGCAGCTGCGCAGCCTGTCCCGCCGCCCATGAGCGCAGCCGTACCTATACAAAATATCAGAATAAACGCAATAAATCGTTTTTTCATAATAACCCCCGTATACGATTACCGAGTATTTTAACGCAGTATTTTCATAAATTTATCTGTTTAAACCGCATTGCGGCATACTCACATATCTATACTTAAAAGCCGCGGCAATTATAATTGCCGCGGCTTTTTTGCCGTCACGACAGAATCCGATTTCTACCGTTAAATTCTATCATAAATCATTTTATTTGTCAACCTTCGCACCTCTGCAAAAACTTCTGCAACGACCTACTTTATAGCCTGTTTTCGCCCTTAATCGCATTATCGGTTGTTTTCTCTGTATGCAACCGGCGAAACGTTCTCCATCTCCGCAAACTTTACCGAAAAATAATTCGGGTCGTTGAATCCTACCATTTGCGCAATCTCATATATCTTGTAATTACTGCTGCGCAAAAGCTCCTTTGATTTCTCAATACGTATTTTAAGAAGGTAGGTATTGAACCGTACCCCCACCTTCTCTGTAAACAGCTTGCCCAGATAGCCGCTGTTCACATAATACTTATCCGCCACCGTTTGCAGCTTTAAATCAGGCTGTGCATAATTCTCGTTAATATAATCGACAATCTCGCCCACAACGCCGGAGGTGTTTTTCTCCTTGTATTCGTCCATCAGCCGCGCAAGGTCACGCGACATATCCTTCATAAACGTGCAAAGCGTTTTAAAACTGATAAGCGGCGACTTTTTGAGTACCGAATACCGATAAAAGAACTTGACTATCTTGTCCTCCGCATCGCTCAGCCGATTGCCGACCTCAAATATAACATTATAAATATACATCATCACGGTATCGGGGTGTACATTTTCCTCTTTAAGCCGCACGCAGAGCGCGTCAACCGCGCCGTCAAGCTCCTCGCCGCGCAAATTCTTTATTGCGTTCACTGCCTCGCGGCAAAAATCCGTACCGCTGAGCGCACTTGAAAAGTTAAGGTTGCATTGCTCGTAAATCAGTATTCGCCTGTCCGTTTCGTAAATAAATGCGTTTTTAATGTTGCGCACCGACTCCCTTGATTCGCGGATATGTTCAAGCGAGTCCGTTTCCTTTCCGACAAGCAGCACAAAATCATTCCTCAACCGTTCCGCAATATCCACGCAGAAGTGCAGAATGCTGCCGCCGTACTCGCTTGAATCCACAATCATTTCTATGTCGCCCATGTCGCTTTTGCCGATATATACCGAGCTTTTCTCTCCGTATTCCCCGGTAAGCATATCAAAAGCGCGGTTCATAATTTCTATGTTAATATGTCCCTCCGCGGTCGACAGGTGATTTTCGTCGAACTGCCGTATAAGAATATACCGCATCTCATTGGAATTGTCAAAGCAGCCCTTTTCGGCAGCCGCACCCGTTTCCCCGGAGAATACACGCCTTATATACTCGTCAAATTTTCTTTTTATATACCTTCTCTCGTCCTCAATCTCGTTTTTGACGCGGACAAGAGCCTTGATAAGCTCCTCCTCGTCAACCGGCTTGAGAAGATAGCCGTCAACCTTTCTGTCGATAGCCTGTTTTACATACTCAAACTCTGCATACCCGCTTATAATTATAAACTTAAGCTGCGGCTTAAACTTTTTTATTTCCTCAATCAGTTCAAGCCCCGACATCCCCGGCATACGAATATCGGTAATCACCAAATCGATATGCCTGTTCTTCAGAAATTCAAGGGCTTCATCGGATTTTCTGAGCGCCGCAGCTATCTCAAATCCGTATTTTTCCCATTCGATAAGCTCGGTCATTCCCTCGATGATACTCTTTTTGTCGTCAAGCAACAGCGCCTTCAACATGGCAAAACATCTCCTATTCGTATTTTATAGGCAATATCAGCTTAATCTTCGTTTCGGTATATGGTACGCTGGTTATCCTAAATGTGTAATCATCCTCAAAATAATATTTCAGCCTTGACAAAACATTTTTTATTCCCATGCCGCCCTTTTTGCTTTCAAGCGGCTCTCCGTTCCTTATTTTGGCAAGTGTTTCCTCATCTATTCCGCAGCCGTTGTCGCATACGGTAATTACAAGTTTTTCGTCCTTGATATGCGCGTCAAGTGAAAAACACCTGTTGTCGCTTATGTTCTCCAGTCCGTGCAAAAAGGCATTTTCCACAAATACCTGAACGGACATTTTTGGCAAAAGACATCGTCGCGCGTCGTCGGAGACCGATACCGATATATCCATTTCCTCGTCGTCTATACTGTACGGCTGAATTTTCAAAAATGCGTCGACGAATTTCATTTCCTCGTCAAGCGTCACTGTGTCGCTGTTCCATGAGATTAACATTCTGAATATTTTGGAAATTTCTTTTATTACCGCCGCAAGCTCCTTGTCGCCGCGCTTGACTACCTTCATGCGCATTACTTCAAATACATTGAACATAAAATGCGGGTCTACCCTCGCCTGAAGCGCGGAAAGCTCCATTTGATACCGCGCCTTTTCCGCCTCCGCGTTCTTTATCCGCTCCGCATACACCTCGTTTATCAGCGAGTTTATCTTGCACACGGCATCATTTACTCCGTGGAACAAAACGCCGATTTCGTCCTCGCCCGCATCGCTCTCGTCCACAGGCTCAAAAATCCCGCGCTGTATTTTAACGGTACACGCGGTGAGCTTATTCATTTTATTTGTAAGCGATTTTGTAATCAAATATATTATCACCGTTGAAAGCAAAAGTATAAACAACACTACCAATATGAACTGCATCGTCTGAGCCTCAAGCACATATTCCGACCTGTTCGGAAAATATCTTGACACAACCTTGTACCCGCGCGGAAAGTCCAGCTCGCGGTATATCGTGTCCGGCTCGTCAAGTCTGAGCGTCTCGCCCTCCGAATGCTCCGCGCTGCCGTTTTCCGGCGCAGCAAGCGCAATTATACGGTTGTTTTCATCCACAAGATATATGCTGCCCTTTATCGCGTTTGTTTCCAGCTCTCTTGACAGCACGGCGGTAGGCAAATCAAGCCGGAGAATATTGGTGTCGCTTGCCCTTGTTTTCCTGAGCATTGACAGCATTATCAGATTTGTTCGCTCAGTCTCGTCATCCCTATTCAAAAACACGCAGTAGCTTCCGCTTTTGAGTCCGTATTTTTCAATCCAGCCGGTTTTTTCAAGCTCCGACATCCGCCTGTGAACCGTACTGCTGTACAGATACGGATTTTTGGTGTAAATTCTCAGCGACTCCAGAAAATCGTTTGTCTTGTAAGGCAAAGCCTTGCTGTCAAGCGAATTTGAAGCCTTTATAAGACTTTTTTCACTTTCGCCGTCTATCGCAAGTATGTCTGCTACCTCGCTGTCGTATGCGATAAGCTCCCGCACAAGTACCGTCTTGTCCATTATGGACTGAATCGAGTTTTCCGATTTGACAACCGCGCTTTCAAGATCCTTTTTTTCCTGTCGCTGTATTCCCGTTTTTGATATATGGTAATAAAAAATACTCAGAATCATAACGGGTACAATCACGCAAGAGATATAAATAACCAACATCTTGCGTGAAAGCGGCAAATTTTTCAGAATGTTTACGCTTCTCTCTTTCATCCGAATCACCGTACCCGTAATTTTTTATTCGGTATTTATTGCATCGTAAACGCAAGCAGTCAATCGGCTTGCTTTACACCGATAAAATAAACGCCTCGGCACAAAAGCCAAAACTTCTTTTGAACCCTCTTTGTATTTATTATACCACATTGTTTCAAAAAAATCTATCCCTTAATTGAACCAATCATTACACCCTTAACAAAGTGTTTTTGCACAAACGGGTACGCGCACCATATCGGTATACACGAAACCATGATTGCCGAATACTTGATTACCTCGGACAGTGCGTCCATTTTCACGCCGTCGCTGCTTGCCGCGGACGACTCGCCCGCCATCGAATTGCTGTTTGCAAGGAGTATCTCCTTTATAATCAGCTGCAGCGGAAACTTTTTCGGTTCGTTCAGATACAGATACGCATTGAACCATGCGTTCCAGTTTGCAACTACGAAATACAGCGTAATAACCGCAAGTATCGACTTTGACAGCGGCAAAACCATCTGAACAAGGAATCTTGAGTTGCCGCAGCCGTCAATCCTCGCCGCCTCCAAAAGCTCGTCGGGGATACTGTTTTGGAAGAACGTCCGCGTTATTATTATGTTATAGACATTCACAAGTCCCGGAAGTATCAGCGCCAGTCTGTTGTCAATCAGTCCCAAATCCTTTATAAGAAGGTAGTTCGGGATAAGACCGCCCGAAAACAGCATTGTAAAGGTGAATATCATCATAAAGATATTCCTTCCCTCTAAGTCCTTTCTTGAAAGCGGATAAGCCGCAAGCACTGTAACCGCAAGTCCCAAAAAGCTTGTCACGCCCGTATAAAGTATTGTGTTCAGATAACCTGTAATTATTCTTGAATCCTGAAGCACCGCTTTATAGCCCGCCCAGCTGAATCCGACCGGAAGTATAAACACCTTGCCCTGAAGCACCGCGTTCGGATTGGAAACTGATGACGAAATAACATTCAGCATAGGGAGCAGAACAAGCAGCAATATCACAAACATTACCGCGTCCACCGCCGTAAAGAAAATACGGTCGCTGAGCGATGTCATTTTTATTCTGTTTTTTCTTACAGCATTGTTTTTCATGATTTTCTCCCCCTCTACCAAAGACTGCTCTCCGTCAACCTCTTTGAAAGGAAGTTGACCGATACGATAAGTATAAGATTGATAACAGAGTTAAACA
>URZD01000130.1 GCA_900552305.1 uncultured Eubacteriales bacterium | reverse complement strand
TTCTTATAATGACGGTTGAGCCTGGATTCGGCGGACAGTCATACATAGAAAAAATGAACGAGAAAATCAGAGCTGCAAGAGCCGCGATGGAGCGCTGCGGCAAGGCTATTGACCTTGAGGTTGACGGCGGCGTGACAGGCGTAAATATAAAAATGCCGTCGGACGCGGGCGCGAACGTAATGGTGGCGGGGTCTGCGGTATTTAAGGCGGAGGACTACAAAAAGGTCATCACGGAAATGAGGTCGGCGGCGGAGTGAGGTGCTTGATTTTAGGCTCCGCAAAAATGGACAGCTATGATTTTCTGACGGAGTACGATATAGAAAATTCTTATATAATATGTGCGGACGGCGGCTACAGGCACGCGGAAAAAATGGGGGTTGTTCCCGATTTGTGGCTCGGTGACGGCGATTCGGGATGTGTTGACGTGGTACGAGCAAAGGAAATAAAGACCTTCCCCGCGCGCAAGGATTTTACCGATACCGACTTGGCGGTTGAGGAGGCTCTGAAACGCGGCGCGGAGGAAATTATAATTGCCGGCGGAATCGGCGGAAGGCTTGACCACGAATTTTCGCATTTTTGCCTTTTGAAAAAAATTCTTGACCGCGGCGCAAAGGGCTATCTTGTAAACGAAAAAAACGAGATAACGATGGAAAACAAGAGCTTTACTTTGCATAAAAACGGAAAAAACTACGTTTCGTTTTTTCCGTACGGCGGCGCGGTTACGGGGTTTTCGATAAGCGGACTCAGGTATTCCGCGAAGAACTTGACGCTTGACTGCGGTATGGTACAGGCAAGCAGTAATTGCTTTGACGATGAAACGGAGGCGCACGTTTCCTTTGATTCGGGGTATGTTCTTGTTATGCGTGCGTGTGATTAGAATAGCATTATTTATGAATGTTTGAGCGGAATATAGCGCTTTTATATAAATTTTGTTGCTACCAACGGTGGCAGAACGGAGAAACAAAATGAGATTCAGAATATCGGCATTTGTTTTATGCCTTATCCTTTTATTCAATATTGTGGTGTTTGCGGAAGTCGGCACAGAATCAAATGCGGCGGCGGTGTTTGCTATGAGTAATACAGAAAATCCTGTTTTTCGCGGCAGTCTGAAGGAGGCGGTCAACTACGCAAATTTCAATCGGGAATACTCGCGCATTGAAATCTCGGGGAATATTACACTTGATGACGGCTTTACGCTCGCACCGAACGTCAAGGGTGCGGGAACGATTATCATACGCGGAAATGTTACGTTGGATTTAAACGGAAAATTCTGTACGCAAAGCTCGGGCGATGGTGAAAGCTCGGCGGCTTTATTCACTGTTCAAAAGGGCGGCGGTCTGACGGTTAAGGACAGCTCCAAGAGCCGCGGCGGTACGGTGAACGGCGTTCAGTATGCGGTTTCTGTACAGGGCGGCGAGCTTAACATAGAAGGCGGCACGTTTATGGCACAGTCGCAGGCAAGCCTTTTCCCAGACACGGCGGAAATCCCGGTAAAGCTGACCGACGGCGGAAAGCTGCTTATGCGCGGCGGAAGAATCGACTACAGCGGCACGCTTGATGACGGAAGGGAATACAGCGGCGAAAACGGTGCGGTGTTTGCGGACGAAACAAGCGCTTTGAATATTGAGGACGGCACGGTTAACGGAAAAATCATTCTTAAAGACGGTAATAGCATAACCATAACGGGCGGCCGTTTTGCGGAGGACGTAAGCGGCTTGCTTGAAAACGGCTATGAGTGCGAGGAAAAGGACGGTATTTACGAAATAAAGCGGGTTATCCCAACAGCCAAAGCGTATTTTTACGGCGAAGAAGGAGCCGCGGAGGTGGTTGAGGTAACCGAGCCAAGTCTCAGCTATACGGTAAGTGCAAAATCACGGACGCGATACCACAGCAATACGAAGATAGACCTTTCCGAGGTTGTAAAATCGGCTGCGGCAATCGGCGCGGCAGGTATACGGATTGAAACCGATTGCGTAGCGGCGGAAATTGACAAAAGCGCTGTTCTTGAGCTTGCGGACAAGTCTAAAAACGGAAAAAAAGTCTATTTTTCGGCGTCAAAGAGCGAAACAGTTTCCGAGGATGTGCTGCGCGCGCTGAACACTGCGCGGGAACAGCTTGAATACGGATTTTATTATGAAAATGACGAAACAATCGATATAGGCAGTTTTAAGACAGAAATCCCTTATACCTCGAAAACGGTTGAGCGAAATATAACGGTTTGCGTATTTGAGGGGAAAAGTTACAGCCTAAAGGATGACGCTTTGTACAAGGACGGATTTATTTTACATACCGCGGATGGCAGTGAAAAAATTGTGATTGCCGAGGGCGCTGCGGTGGCAATTCAAGGAAGGGCGCTTGACCTGAAGGGCAGCGTGTCGCTGGTGTTCTATGCACGGCTTGACGGCATAGACGCGGACAATGCAAGAATGCTTTTTTGGACATCGCCGCAAACGGAATATACCGAGTCAACGGCAGAACGCGTTGTCAAAACTACCGGTAAAACCTCGCTTGGGTATAAATTTGAATTTGAAAACATAGCCTCAAAGGATATGAATACGGAGATTTATGCGCGTATTGCCGCGACCGACAGCCATGGCAAGCATATCTACGGCGATGAGCCGCAAAGCGGCTACAGTATTGTTAAATATGCGCAAAATATGATGAATGACGAAAAGCTGAAACCGCTGCTTGTCAAAATGCTGAACTACGGCGCTGCGGCACAGGAGTATTTCGGCTCGGACGCAACGCCCGCAAACTCAATACTGACGGAGGGCGAACGCGCGACCGACTATACAAGAATTTACACAAGCGGTGCGCAGACAATATCCGAGGACGCGGTAAAATGCAACTCGGAAATTAAAGGTAAAACAATCTCGCTTGACGGCGATATTTCGATAAATTATTATACAAGCTACCGCGACGGAGACGGTCTTGAATACGGTATGCTGTTTTGGACGGAGAATGCGTACAAGTCCTGCAAAAGTCATGTTATCGGTACAGAATCGTACAAAAATACAAAGTATGAGGTGAACGGCGACTATATAGTTTTTTCATACAAAAATATCGTTTCAAGCGCGATGAACGACAGAATCTATGCGCGGCTTTACGTCAGAAACGGCGACAGCTACGCTTACGGCGATATTGATTCGTACAGTGTATGCGATTACGCGGCAAATCAGATTACGAAAAACAGCGACCAAAAGCTGATAAAGCTGCTGCGGACACTGATGCTTTACGGCGATGAGGCAAAGACGTATTTCAGACGTTCTGAGGATTAGCGTCTTTAAGTTATACGGAACGTATTGTCTGTTTAAATCATATTGTGTTCAATTTCTCTTTCGGTTAACACTGTGCTAAGCCGCAATATCTCCGTATCGAATACGTATTCCGTCGCGGCAAAGCGCGTCAAGAACCTGTGTTTCGGTTAAAACGGCTGTTATTTTGCCGCTTTTGTCGGTTACATGAACTATATGTACGCAGTCGAAGGAAATATGCTTAAGGATACCTCTTGCCGGCGCGCCCGCGGCGGCGCACAGCGGCTTTGAGCGGTATTCCCGCATTTCTTCGCCGTATGCGGATTTTCGGTTAAGGATTTCACGAACGGTTACTATTGTAAGGCTGCGCTGCTCGGAACACAGATTCTGCAGCAGAAAAGCCGAAATCAAAATGAGCGAAAAATTAAATTTGTTCAAAAAAAATACGGCAGCGGCGGCAGCAAAAAGTATTAAAACAAGAACGCGGCTGACGCGCAACATAAAGTTATATGAACGTATAATTCCGAATTGCGATGAAAGAATCGCTTTCAGCATTCTCCCGCCGTCAAGCGGAATCGCGGGAACAAGGTTCAGCACGCACATTGCAAGGTTGATGTTCATGCACAAGATGAGAAAGGCGGCATTTTGAAGATTATATAAAACGCTGCATATAAAAAACATTACGGCGTTTGAAAGAGGTCCTGCAAGCGCGGTGAAAAATTCTTTGTACGAGCTTGGGATATATCCGTCCGAAAGCACGGCACAGAGTCCGAACGGATATAACGTGATATGCGATACGCCCACACCGAAAAAGCCCGCGCATATAACATGGGCAAGCTCGTGAATGAGGGCAACGGAGTATGCCGCCGCAAACTCGGTAAAATATCCGCCGTATACCGCAAGAAATACTATGGGAGCAGTCCATATATTAACGAACAAAAAGCCGCCGAGCCTTATATTAAATTCCCGTATCAAAACCGCCGTTAGTCTCTGACGTGCCGTTGTTTTTTGCATCTTCAACCTCTCTGTCCGTTTTGCCGCCCGCGCGGTCGGTAATTTTTATATTGGATTTCACGTCCGCCGCAAGCGTTCCTATCAGCGAGGACAGCTTTGCAGTGTCAACCTTGTATTCAAGCGCGCTCTTTATATATCCGATACTCTTTTTTGCAGCCGTACCGTTTGAAATGTTCAGAGCGTATACCATGCCGAACAGCAGCAGCGAGATTGCCGCCTGGCGCATAAAACGCGCGGAGTATGGGCTTGTGTGCCGCGACGGTGCGGAGGTGCGCCTGCGCTCTCTTCTGTATTCCGTGTAATTTTCTGCCATGATAATTTGTCCTTTCTTTTTTCGTATGTTAAAGTATATTAAAGGTTTTTTATATTTATGCTTGAAAAAAGGCGGCAGATAGTGTATTATATAAGTAATAATTTTTACGAAGGGTTTTGACATATGAGTTCATATAGCACAAAATTTGAAAAATGTCTGAAAAAGGTGCAGAAGCCTGCGCGTTATATAGGGAACGAGTTTAACAGCGTTCACAAAGAGAATTTCGGAGACCTGATGAGCTTTGCTTTTTGTTTTCCCGATGTGTATGAGGTCGGAATGTCGCACCTCGGCATGAAGATACTTTACCATATGCTAAACGAGCGCGCGGACACCGTCTGCGAGCGTGTTTTTGCGCCGTGGGTGGATATGGAGGAGCAAATGCGCGAAAACGGAATACCGCTTTTGTCGCTTGAAAGCCATATTCCGATAGCAGAGTTTGATATGGTCGGATTTACGCTTCAATACGAGATGAGCTATTCCAATGTTGTCAATATGCTTGACTTGGCGGGAATACCGCTCAAATCGGCTGACAGGAGCAAAAATGACCCGTTTGTGTGTGCGGGAGGACCGTGCGCGTACAACGGAGAGCCGATTGCCGATCTGATAGATTTTTTCATCCTCGGCGAGGGCGAGGAGGTCAACAATGAGATAATGGACGTATACGCCGAGTGGAAAGGCTTGGGCGGCAGCCGCGAGGACTACCTCGCGAGAATTGCGCAGATTGAAGGAATTTATGTACCCTCATTTTACGATGTGGCATACGCGGACGACGGGCTGACGGTGCTTTCGGTAAAGCCGAACAGGGTCGGCGTTCCGGAAAAAGTGCGCAAACGCATCATAAAGGAGCTTGACAGCGCATATGTTCTTGATAAAATGATTGTGCCGTTTATGGATATTGTCCACGACAGAATGATGCTTGAAATTTTCCGCGGCTGTATCCGAGGCTGTCGCTTTTGTCAGGCGGGCTATCTGTACAGACCGGTGCGCGAGCATTCGGTGGATAAGCTGATTGAAGCGGCAAAAAAAATGATTGAAAATACAGGTTATGAGGAAATGTCGCTTTCATCTCTCAGTACGAGCGATTTTACCTGCCTCCAGGAGCTTATTGACAGACTGCTGCCGATGACGGTGGACAAGCGGATAAACCTGTCGCTGCCTTCGCTCCGTGTCGATAATTTCTCAATGGAGCTTATGGAAAAGGTACAAAAGGTGAAAAAAAGCGGACTGACATTTGCACCGGAGGCAGGAACGCAGCGGCTGCGCGACGTAATCAACAAGAATGTTTTGGAGGAGGATTTGCTGCGAACGTCAAAAATCGCGTTTGACGGCGGATATAACCGAATCAAGCTGTATTTTATGATAGGATTGCCGACCGAGACATACGCAGACGTGGAGGGAATCGCGGAGCTTGCCGAAAAGGTAATCGGCGTTTTTTATTCTATACCCAAGGAAATCCGAAAAGGACGATCGGTCAATATAAGCGTCAGCACGTCTTCGTTTGTTCCAAAGCCGTTTACGCCGTTTCAGTGGGAACCGCAGAACAGAATGGACGAGCTTATAAACAAGCAGAAATTCCTTAAAGAACGGATAAAGACAAGGAGTATTTCCTACAGCTGGCACCAAAGCGAGGTCAGCTTTTTGGAGGCGGTTTTCGCAAAGGGAAACAGGCGTCTCGGCGACGTGCTTATCGCGGCGCAGAAACGCGGCTGCCGATTCGACGGATGGGACGAGCATTTTAAGTATGAGGAATGGCTC
>URZD01000129.1 GCA_900552305.1 uncultured Eubacteriales bacterium | reverse complement strand
CGGTAAATTTATTTCTTTATAAGCTCCGCGACATACATCTCAACCGCCGCCCACTTATCCATTGTACCCGTTCTGACATCAGCCGTATATTTTATTCCCTTCAGCGTCATTCGTTTGAGATACGGCTCGCCAAAACGCTTGCTCTGCGAAATCAGCTTTTTCACAACAAACGGAGGCCGCCGCGGCTCAAAATACTCCGCAAGCCTGCCCGCGTCCAGTCCATCGGAAGTCAGTTGCTTTACCATAAGAAGCTCCGCCATTCTTCCGCTTATAAGCGACATTACAGAAGACGGTTTTTCTCCGCCGTCACGCAGCAGCATAAGCTCCTTCATGACTCCCGAGGTCTTATTCTCCGCAATATTGTCAATCATATCAAACACTCTTGCCTCTGCCGTTACCGACACAACCGCCTCGACATCCTGTGCCGTGACCTTTGTCCGCTCGCCCAAGAACGCCATGAGTTTCTTACATTCGTTACTTATAATCTGCATGGAAAGTCCGCATTTTGCGATAATCGTTTTTATCTCGCGGTTCAGAATTATTTTCTGCTCGCGTTCAAACATTCGCTCTACCCAAAGCTCAAGACGGCTTTCAGATAAAAATGCAAACTTTACCACCTCGCCGCAGCCTTTAAATATATCAAGGTTTTTCTCCTTTTTACGGTCAAATTCAAGCTCGGTAAATATCAGACAAATGTATTCGGGAATATCCTTAAATTCCTCCGCGAGCTTTTTATAGTCCACAGTTTTTGAATTTGAGAAAATTCCGCACGACTTCACGACAATCAGCTTTTTGTCCGACATTACCGGAACGCCCATAAGCTCATGTATTATCATGTCCGCCGTAATTTTCTTGTCGTTTATCAGTGTATAGTTAAGCTCCTCAAAATCAGGCGGAATCAGCTTTTCCTTAATCCTTCGCAGCTTATCCTCGATAAGAAACTGTTCCTCACCGTAGAAGAAATACAGCCGCGAAATCCCGCCCGAGCTTATTTGTTTGTCCAAATCATGTATTTCCATCTGTCAACTCCTGTTTCGCTGCCATTCTGTCCATACTAATTTTCTGTATTCCGCCCTCCGCCGTATAAATCACAATTTTGCCGTTTCGGTCGGTACGGAGAATTTTCACACCCGCATTTTTCAGTCTTTTTATTACCTCCGGGCGCGGATGACCGTATTTATTTTTGGCTCCGACGCTTATTACCGCAATTTTCGGACTTACCGCATTCAAAAACTGCTCCGAGGTTGACGTGTCTGAGCCGTGATGACCTACCTTCAGCACATCGCTGTCAAGATTCCCTGAATTGACAAGCACCTGCTCGGCATCCGACTCCAAATCGCCCGTAAACATGAACACCGTATCAAAATACTGCACTCTGAGGACAAGCGAATCGTTATTTACGTTCTTTTCCTCATTCGAAAAAGCTTCGCTGTCAGGGAACAGAACGTCAATTTTAAGATTTTTGTCCTTAGGCTCAATCTTATCGTTTCGCGACAGATATTCGTAGTGAATGTTGTTTTTAACCGCGTTGCTGACAAGGTCATCCTTTATCGCGTCCTCATCCTCGTTCTCCTCAACATCCGGCATATAAAGCTCTCGTGAAAGTCCCGCGCGTACAAGCTCCTGTATTCCGCCCGCATGATCGCTGTGGAAATGCGTTACTATAGCCTTATCCGCCTTAAAACGCCAATGCTCCGCCATTGCCGGAACTACCGCATTCTTGTAATTCGGAGCCTCTCCGCCGTCAATCAGAATCAAATCGCCCTTCGGCGTCTTTAGCATAGCCGAATCTCCGTTACCGACATCAAGAAAGCTGACCTCAAACAAGTCGCTTGAACGCCCCTTGACCATGAATACGGTGACGCACAGCAATACCGCCGCCACAGCCATAAGTCCCCAAAAACGCAGTTTTGCCGCATTATCCTTTTTATTATTAAACCCCTTATTCAATTAACCGCACTTCCCAAAGCAATCAGTTAATATCCCCAAAATTCTGCCTTAACAGTTTAAGTATTCGGTTTGCCCCTTTATGAGCCGATATTTTATATTTTCAAAAACCGATTGCCCAATTTCTGTATAAAAGATAAGAAAGCGGTCGCCATCTGCAATAACCGCGGACAGCGCAACCGCTTTTTATTCTTTAACAGTCAAAACTTAAATTTGTATCGCCGCAAATTCAGATAAATCAGTCGAAAATTCTTCTTCCGCAGGTAAGACGCATTGAGTAGTTTCCATTTACAATGCTTTCGTACTTAACAACGTCACCCGTCTGCGGTGAGTGAATCATCATTCCGTTACCGGCATATATACCGACATGAGTAATATAACCGCTTGAATTTGCAAAGCCGACAATATCACCCGGCTGAAGCATACCCTTATCTACCCAAGAGCCGTTTCTCATCTGATCGCTTGCCACACGGTTGAGCTTTACGCCCATCTGGCTGTATATGTAATATACAAATCCGCTGCAGTCAAAACCGCCCGGTGCGGAGCCGCCGTACTTGTATGGTGTTCCGAGATACTGCTTTGCCAACTCCACAACAGCTTGTCCCTTTGAAGAAACTGCAGAGCCTCTTGACGGCATCTGTCCGTTTACCACATGAAGATAATCCAAAGAAACATATCCTTCCGTACCGTTATACGATATTCTTGCCCAGTTTCCTTCAAGCCACCTGACGCCAACGTACTGACCGTTTGGTATCTGCCCCATAATGGCAGACCCTGTCGTCGCCGCCTGTCTGATGTTAAGCAGTGAAGCATTAACAATACCGTATGACCCGAAATCCTCCGCGTTTGCAACGCACATCGCCGCAAGCAATATGAATACCACCGTAACCGGCGCCAGAACCTTTTTTAAAATAAACAATTTAAAATACCTCCAATACTTTTTTCCTTTCTTTCCTCCTTTAAAAAATAATACAAATTTATTATACACTTTTTTTCTTGCTTTGTCAACATATTTTTATAATTTTGTAACAATTCCGTAACAAAAAGGCATAATTTTACATATTAAAAATATTTTTCTTTACATAAACCGCTATTTTAGCGGCTATTTCGGACGCCGCCGCATTTCCGTCAACAATAAAAATTTTTTCCTCGCCGCCGAATCTTTCAAACATTTTGAAATACGCGTCCCGCACCCTTGTCAGGCGCTCGGTATTTTCATAAATTTCTGTATGCTCACGGTTGCTGCTTATACGCTGCATCGCCGTTTCCGGCGAAACGTCTATAAAAATCGTGCAGTCCGCGCGAAGTATCTCCGTGCAAAGGCGGTTACAGTCAATCACCCATTCGGTCGGCACATCCACGCTCTGATACGCATAAGAGGAGAAACAATACCTATCGCACAGCACCGTTGTTCCTTCATTTATCGTTCTGCATATTCCGTTTTCCTCATTCAGAAGGTGGTCAAGTCTGTCCGACACAAACAGCGATGCAATAACTCTTGGGTCCGCTGCAAGCTCGCCCGAAAGGATTTTGTGAAGCACCTCACCCGCAACGCCGAATGTAGGCTCCAGCGTCGCAATGCAGGGCATTCCGCACTCAGAAAGAGCCTTTGAAAGCAGCTTTATCTGTGTGCTTTTTCCGCTGCCGTCTATTCCTTCAAACACAATAAACCTTCCTTTTTTATCCATAACAAATTCCTCCGACAAAAAACGCTATATTCAGTATACTTGAATATTCGACAAAAGTCAAGGACAGCTTTTTTTCCATATCCGCCGTGCGCCGTTTTCGCTGTCTTAAAATTTTTTTGAGGACAAATCACAGTCTGCCGCTTTCTCCGTATAATAAACTATAAAGACAAAGACATCAAGGCACAAACGAGATGTGGTGTAACACTTTCAGAATAAATTTCATATTATGAAATCAAAAGGATTAAAAATTTTCAATCGGGAGGTGTAAGCTATGGGATTCGGATGCGGTAATAACTCATGCCTTTGGATAATTCTTCTTTTGATTATTGTCTGCTGCTGTTGCAACAACGGCTCAGGCAGGTCGGGCTGCGGCTGCGGACTTTCAAACAATGACTGCTGCTGCGACTGATAATACTTAAGTAAGTCTGAAAGGGGGTGTAATGTATGTGTTTCGGAGGTAACGGTAATGACAGCTGCCTTTGGATAATCGTTCTGATTATTATCCTTTGCTGCTGCTGTGGTAACAACCAGAACGGCTGCAGCTGCGGTTGCTAAACGGGCTGAAAAACAGAGGTCATGCGCGTATCGCGCATGACCTCTGTTGCTTTTTGTATGCCGCCGGACGGAAACGAACTGTTACGGCTCGTCCCTCCGGTATATTTTAACTAATCAAGTTTTCCTGTCCTTTTATACCTTTTAAGCTCCGCCTTTTGCTCCTCTGAAATTCTTCTGCTCTCGACAGCCTTTTGGATAGTCTTATTATTCACCCATTTTCCGAGCCTTCCATCCCTTATATACGGAAATACCTCGTCATACCTGAAAGCGAGCGCCGTGGCAAAATACCATGCAATCATCATATTTATATAATACTCGTCGGATTTTACTGCCGCGACCGTCCGCGGGTACTCCTCAGAAAAATTTTCCTTCAGATACAATTTCATCAGAAGTCCTATCGCATATCTAACCGCATATGGATTATCGCTTTTCAGCCACTTCTCTATAAACGGCAGCGGCCTGTCCGTATTCTTGGTAAACGCTTTAGGCACAAAAGCGTCACAAGTCGCCCAGTTGTCTATGCAGGGCAAAAACCGTTCAAGCTCGAAAATTGCCGCGTCAAAATCGCGTATCCGCTCGGCAAGAAACGCATGAATATTGTTTTCCTCATAGTATATGTGCGGAAGCTCGTTCATAAACTGCGCCGCCTGCGGCGTTTTGGATATTTGCGCCGCGTACCTTCTCAATTTCGGAGTACGCACTCCGATTATCCGCTCCGGGTCAAGCGTCGGCACTAATTTTGCATGAAACGCCTTATATCCCTCGTCACGCATATCAAATAAATCACTTTGAATACTCACTGTCCGTACCTCCGTACATTTACCGCAATACGCCCCTAATGCAAGCCTTAACAACTTCAATTAAACCGCCGTAATCAGAACGACATCACGATCTCCTTAAAGCAATTTCCGCGCTGCTCAAAGTTTTTGAACAAATCAAAGCTCGCGCACGCGGGCGAAAGTATTACCACATCGCCGTCTTTTGCGCGGCTGCGTGCGGTAACAACCGCATCTTTAAAATCTGTTTTACGGTGAATTTTAAGTCCGTTGTAATTGGGCGCATTCTTCACCGCATTTTCTATCTTCTCGGAAGTAACGCCCACCAAAACAAGCTCCTTGACGTGTTCGTTTACCACAGCTCCGAAATCGTCAAACGGAATTTTTTTGTCATAGCCGCCCGCAATCAGAATCACCTTTTGATTGAACGATTTAAGTCCCGCCGTAGTTCTTGCCGGACTGCTTGCTATGGAATCGTTGTAATATTTTACTCCGTCCAGTTCCCTAACAAGCTCGATTCTGTGCGGAACACCGCCGAAGTTTTTCGCAACATGGTTTATGGTATCTGTCGATACATACTCAAAAACCGCCGCTATTGCCGCCATGTAGTTTTCCACGTTGTGCATACCGGGAATTTTTATATCCCCGACCGACAGAATTTTTTTTGTGTTTCCACCGTCTTTAAGCACGATAAAGCCGTCCTCCAGGCAAACTCCGCGCTCCAAATCCGATTTTCTGCTGAAATACATTGAATTTTTTGCCTCGCCCGCAAACGAACGCGTAATATCGTTGTCAAAATTCAGTACAACTCTGTCACCGTCTTTTTGGTGCCTGAATATATTCTTTTTTGACTCTATATACTCGTTATAATCTGTGTGCCAGTCGAGATGATTCGGAGTAATATTCGTTATTACCGCAATGTGAGGACTGCAATTCATTGTATGCAGCTGAAAGCTCGACAGCTCCAAAATTGCCTTATCATCCGACTTCATCCCCGCCGTATCACCGAGCAGCGGTCTGCCTATGTTGCCGCCCACAAAGCACCGATAGCCCTCATGGCGCAGCATTTCGCCAATCAGCGTTGTTGTGGTTGTTTTTCCGTCGCTTCCCGTTACCGCTATAATCTCGCACGGGCAAAGCTCAAAAAACAGCTCCATTTCGGATGTAATCTTTATCCCTTTTTCCTTTGCCGCAACAAGCTCCGGTACGTCCGCCCGCAGTCCCGGGGTTTTGAATATTATTTCACAGCCGTCCGGGATTTCCTCCAGATATTTCTCGCCCAAAACAAACGATATACCCATATCGGACAGCCTTTTGTATATGTCCCCAAGCTCGCTCGCATTCTTTTTGTCATGAGCCGTAACTCTTGCGCCGCCCGACAGCAGAAACTCTATCAGCGGCACGTTGCT
>URZD01000128.1 GCA_900552305.1 uncultured Eubacteriales bacterium | reverse complement strand
GACGTTTACGCGCGGCAAGGTTTTGTCTGAAATTTCCACCAAACGCCTTGAAGCGATCAGGGAATTTACGGAGTTCGGTTCGGGATTCAAAATCGCGTTGCGCGACCTTGAAATCCGCGGTACAGGGAATATTATCGGACCGCAGCAGAGCGGGCATATGGAAACGGTAGGCTATGAGATGTACTGCAAGCTGCTTGCCGAAGCGGTGGGCGAGCTGCGCGGAATGCCGAGCAAGACGGAAACTGAAACAAGCGTTGACTTGCCTGTTGACGCGTTTATTCCCGAAAAATATATTAAGGCGCACAGCCAAAGACTGAGCGCGTACAGGAAGATTGCGGCAATCGAGAGCGACGATGACTTTTCGGACGTATATGACGAGCTGCTTGACCGTTACGGCGACGTACCCGAGTCGGTCGAAAATCTTATGACGGTTGCGCTTATCCGCAGGCTTGCGTCAAAGAAAAAATTTACCGAGGTAAAAGGCACCAAAACCGCTGTTGAGCTGTTGTTCAATGCGGAGGACGCGCCCGACCTCACGGAGTGCATACGGCTTGCGGGCGAGGCGTACGGAAGGATTCAGATAAAGAGCGGAACGCGTCCGAAGGTTGTGTATAGCTTTGCTGCGGAGCATGAACAAAAAAAATATCTTGCAAATATAAAAGAATTTATTGAAAAACTATAGCTATTTTGCGGATTATGGTGTATAATCAATATAAATACCCAAAAAAAGGAGTAAAACTACAGATGGAAAATGAAAACATGAGAGAAAACGAAGAAATGAATTTTGACGCGGAGAACGAAAATACAGCCGCAGCGGAGAACACCGCAGTGAACGAAAATGACGTTGACGCAGTTTCGGCTGACAGCGTTGAAAACGCAGCAAACGAGGAAATTTTGTCGGATGATTATGACGACGGTGCGACTGAGGCATATGCTGAAACCGAATCCGAAGAAGCTGACAGAGAAACGGCGGAAGACGGTTTAGAAGGCGAGTCCGGCGGTTTTGCTGAGGAAACGGAGTATATAACGGAGGATGCCGGTTTTGCAAAGAAAAAATCCAATAAAACGCTTATGCGCGTAATTGCGGGCATTGCGGCTGTCTGCATTATTGCAGCGGCATACTGCGGAATAACCATAAACGGCGTTGGCAGCAAAACCGTAGTGGCGCATCCGCTGCCGGCGTCAGCCGAAAGCGGCAATACTACCGAAAAGATCGCGACAATTAAGTATGAAAACCCGCTTGTAAGTATGTGCGAAACGCTTGCGCTCGGAAAAAATAACACAGCTGCGTTTACGGTGAACGGTCAGAAAATCAGCAAGCAGATTTTTGAGTTTGCGCTCAACTCCGCGGCTGTCAACTATGCGTATAATCTCAAAAGCAACGGCAAGGTCAAGGAACTGAAGGACTTTAACTGGAGCGTGAAGGACGAAGAAACGGGTCTTACAAGAGCGGAATATGCTAAGGGCTATGCGGTGAATATGCTTGTACCGATTTATGCCATAATCGGCGAGGGAGAAAAGCGCGGTATCACTCTTACCAAAGAGGAAGAGGACGATATGAACAAGTGGCTTAAACAGGTAAAGGAGCAGTACGGCGACAAGTTTGAGGACGCAATTCACGAAAGCGGATATACGGACGAGAAGGCGCTTATTGATATTCAGAAAATGCAGACTCTTATGCAGAAGGTTTATTCGGACATAGAGGAAAATATGAGCAAGTATGCGGACGAAAAAACGCTTAAAAAGTATATGGATAATGATAAAATCACCGCAAAGCATATTCTGATTAAGTTCGCGGACGAGTCGGACGAGGCAAAGGCAAACGCCAAAAAGAAGGCGGACGAGGTTCTTGCAAAGGTAAAGGCGGGCGAGGACTTTGACAAGCTCATGAAGGATAACAACGAGGATACCGGCGAGCCGGACAGCGGCTATACCTTTGCAAACGACGGAACAATGGTAAAGGAATTTTCGGATGCGGCGTTCAAGCTCAATGTGGGAGAGGTGAGCGGACTTGTCGAAACGGAGTTTGGATATCACATCATTAAGAGGGTAGAAAGAACGCCCGATATTCAGGAATATATCAATATGCTTACCGAAAATGCAAAGGTAAGGCTCAACAAGGGGATATATGATAAGATAACGGTCAATACGGACGTTGCAAAGCTAATCGGTGAGAAGTAAAACATAAGAACTTTTTTGGGAAAGTAACGGTACGGGAGGTGCGGAGTATGTCGCTTTACAGCCTAATATCTTCACTGCTCAGCTATGTCTTCACAACAATTATTTATTTGTTTATATTCAGCGTGATTGCGCTTATATATATGGATATAAAAAAGATGAACAGGGGCGCGGACGAAGCCGATGAGGGCGAATATGAGGACGACGCCGCTTGTGACCATGATGACGAGTATGACGATAAGGACGATACGGAGGAGGAAGACACTGTGCCGCGACGCAGTGCGGACTACGGCGAGCATACCGCAGTCCTCCGTACGGTACGCAACAAGAATGCCGCGGAATGCGGCATGAAAACCTTTTACCGTATAGGTGAAGAGGCTACGATTGTTGGGCGTGGCAAGGAATGCGACATAACCGTAAACGATATGTATTTGTCCGTCGAGCATTTTCAGATATGGTACGAGGACGGAGTGTGGTACATAGCGGACATGGGCAGCAAGAACGGAACAATGCTGAACGGAAAAACGCTCAGCAAGGTTAGGACGCTGCACAGCGGCGATGATATTTCATTCGGCGGGGTTTCGGTCATTTTTGAGGAGGAGCAGGAATGAGAAAAGCGAACTACAGACTTCCCGCATACCTTCTTGTGCTGATGAATATCCTTGGGTTCGGGCTTTTGTATATGGCAAACGACTATCGCAGCAGCGTGCTGATGGTCGGTGCGGGAATGCTTGGGATTTTTATACTGATTTACTCGATTCTTGTGATATGCCGTATGGGCGACAAGTTTCTTGTGCTTATAGCGTCCATGCTCATGACGATAGGCGTACTTATGCTGTGTCGGATAGATATAGTTATGGGGGCAAGACAGATTGTATGGATAGGCGTCGGCGGCATTGTTTTCTTTGCCGCCTATTGCGTGTTTTATAATATTTCGTTTTGGGATAAGCTCTGGTTTTTTTATGCGGCGGCGGGAGCGGGTCTGTTTGTGCTGACCCTTGTTTTTGGTGAAACGGTAAACGGTTCAAAAAACTGGATAAAGGTCGGCAAAATTGCTTTTCAGCCGTCTGAGCTTATAAAGATACTTTATATAATGTTTCTTGCGTGTCGGTATTCGGGGAGCTGGAAAAAACCGTTCCTAAGAATTTCGCCAATGCTGATGACGGGCGCTGTGACGTATGCGTACATAATGTTTCTTGTACTCCAAAGGGACTGGGGTACAATCCTTGTTCTGTTTATGATTTTTATATTTATGATTTACACGTACGAGGAAGACAGGCGGTTTCTGATTTTTAATATTGCCGCGGCGTCTATCGTGGGTCTGCTCGGTCTGAAATTTCTTTACCACATTCAGGTCAGGGTGAAGGTGTGGCTTGACCCGTGGTCGGATATTGCGGACAAGGGGTGGCAGATTGCGCAGTCGCTGTTTGCCATAGCCTCGGGAGGATATTTCGGCAGAGGTCTGGGAAACGGCTCGCCGACATACATTCCGGAGGTTCACACCGACTTCATATTCGCTGCAATATGCGAGGAAATGGGCGTGTTCGGCGGCGCGGCGGTTATTATACTGTTTTTTCTTTTGTCGTACAGATGCTTTAAAATCACGCTTAAAACAAAAAACGAATATAACAAGGCGGTGGCGCTGGGGCTTACGCTTATGTTTGCGCTGCAAACCTTTATCATAATCGGCGGCGTAATAAAATTTATTCCGCTTACAGGAATTACCGTACCGTTTGTCAGCTACGGCGGCACGTCTATAGTGGTCAGCTTTGCGTCGCTCGGTATTATGCAGGCTGTTTCCGCGCGTGAGGAAAGACGGGGTGGGGAAGAATGAATGTGAATAAGCGTATAATAAGGGTTTTGATTGTGATTTCCGCAATGTTTCTTGCGCTTCTCACATACTTGCTCTATTTTAATATGTTCGAGTCGGAGAAGATTGCCGCCAACCCCTACAACCGCAGACAATGGGACGAGGAGCGTTATGTAACGCGCGGTACGGTCTATGACCGTGACGGACTTGTACTTGCCGAGACGGAGGAAAAGGAGAACGGCGAAAGCGAGCGCGTATATTCGCAGGGACGGCTTTACAGCCATGTAATCGGCTACTGCTCACAGGTTTACGGAAAGAGCCTGCTTGAAAAGGAGTATGACAGTCAGTTACTCGGAAAGGGCGACTTGTCGATATTTCCCGGCGATAAAAAACGCGGCTTTGACGTTAATCTTACCATAAAAAACTCACTGCAAAAATACGCATATGAGCAAATGCGCGGCAGAAACGGCGCGCTTGCGGCGATTAACCCGAAAACAGGAGAGGTACTTGCGCTTGTGAGCCTGCCGGATTTTGACCCAAGTGCGGCGGCGCTTGAAAAATCGTGGAGCGGCATTGTTGAGGCAGAAAACTCGCCGTTGCTTGCGCGGGCGACACAGGGACTATACGCGCCGGGGTCGACCTACAAGACGGTAACAATGTCAGCTGCATACGAAAGCGGCATGAGCGGGCGAATGTTCAACGATACAGGCAGCTTTACGCTCGGTAGTATTGTCGTTGACAACTACGGCGGAAAGGCGCACGGAGAAATCAGCATAGAGAGAGCGTTTCAGCTTTCAAGCAATCAGGTGTTCTGTACTGTCGGACATGAGCTTGGCAGCGAAATAATGCTCGATATTTCAAAGCGGTTTGGCATAGATTCAGAGCCAAGCTTTGATATTCCGGTTTCAAAAAGCGTTATTCAGTATAAAAAAATGACCGATGCGGATGCGGCTCTGGTCGGAATAGGTCAGGGACAGCTGCTTGTTACGCCGCTGCAAATGTCTGTGATATGCAGCGCGATAGCAAACGGCGGAAATATGCTGCGTCCGTATCTTGTGATCAGCGTAACCAAAAACAGCGCGGTTATTTCCGAGACAAAGCCAAAGATAACGGGGACGGCAGTATCTCCCGATTGCGCCGCATACGTTGCGGAGCAGATGATTGAAACGGTAAAGCACGGTACGGCTACGCGGGCGGCGATAAGCGGCGTTACTGTTGCGGGAAAAACAGGAACGGCAGAAAACGAAAAAGGCAAGGGCAATGACCACGCGTGGTTTATCGGCTACGCCCCCGCGGAGTACCCTCAGATTGCTGTTGCGGTAATTCTTGAATACAGCGGCGGCAGCGGCGGCGACACAGCCGCGCCGATTGCGGGTAATGTAATGCGCAAATACCTCGGAAGATAGCGAAACGGCAGCGGCGAAATTACGATAAAAGCGGGATAATACTAAATAAACGGAGTGAAATATGACAAACTATAAAATAACGGTTCAATATGACGGAACGCGTTATAACGGCTGGCAAAGGCAGGGGAACACTCAAAATACGGTGCAGGGCAAGCTGGAAAATGTGCTTTCGGAAATGCTCGGACACCGTATCGAGATTCACGGCTCCGGCAGGACGGATAAGGGCGTTCACGCAGCGGCACAGACTGCGAGCTTTAAGGCAGATACCAAAATGACAACGGATGAAATCCGCGCGTATCTTAACCGCTATCTGCCGGAGGACATAGGAGTGACGGAGGTTTTAAAGGTGGAGGAACGCTTTCATGCAAGGCTTTGCGTGAAGTCCAAGACCTATGTCTACAGAATATGGAATACCGATTTGCCGAATGTTTTCGGACACAGATATATGTATACCTTTGCAAAAGCGGTTGATACCGATAAGATGAAAAGGGCGGCGGAGCAGCTGCTGGGAAGGCACGATTTTGTCGGGTTTTCGTCGCTGAAACGTGTTAAAAAGTCTACGGTCAGAACGGTAACCGACATTCGTATTGAAAGAATCGGAAACGAGCTGAGAATGACGTTTGCCGGAGACGGTTTTTTATATAACTCGGTGCGGATAATGGCGGGAACTCTGCTTGAAATCGGCTGCGGAGTGCGTGACGGGGAGTGTATACGCACAGTGTTCACGACAAAGCAGAGAGCGGCGGCGGGGGAAACCCTTCCCGCAAAGGGACTGACCTTGATGAGCGTGGAATATTAGTAGCACGGAAGCTGAACGCAAAATTGAGTTTAGCTTTTTATGTGTATGAACAGAAAATTTTAAAAGGGTGAATTTAGTGTTTGATACAGAAACGGAGAATACGGAAACACGTCAGCGCGCGGTGCTTTGCGGCGTTGATACGGGCGAATTTGATATGGAGCGGTCAATGCGGGAACTTGAAAGCCTTGCCGATACGGCGGGGGCG
>URZD01000127.1 GCA_900552305.1 uncultured Eubacteriales bacterium | reverse complement strand
TATGCTCGTTCCTGCCGCGCTTATCGCCACATTCAGGTGCTTTTCCGACAAGGGAATTGCGCTTTGCGCAAACCTTATATGCGCGCTGGGCGTACTTTTATGCGGCTTTATAGCGGGCAGGCACTCCGAAAAGGGCGGACTTATCGCGGGCGCAGTCTCGGGACTGGTTTACACATTTATTCTATGGCTGATCGGCGGACTTGCGTCACAGACCGTCAGCTTTGGCGCGTGTGCGGTTACCGCTCTTGTTATCGGAATAGTTTGCGGGGCGGCGGGAGGAATACTGGGTATAAACACCAAAGGCAGCCGCCGCAGATGATGTAAAATGCAGCGCAGCGTGCGACAAATCGGCAAAATGTTAAAACGCATAACGCGGACGCTGTACGCGGCAAAAGTGCGAAAATCGAAAATCGACCGCTGTGCGCCAAACGGGCGCAAAACGTCAGGCACTCTGCTCGCCGCTTTGCACCAAAACCGCAAATAACGCGAACGGTATCACGCATAACGCGGACAATGGCGCATACCATAAACAGCATCACGAATAGCCGCGAACGGCGGACAACGTGTAAAGGACAGTAAAATAGCGTAGCAGTCACTAAAAACTACTACGCTATAAAAAGTTTAACTTTTTGGGGTCACATCAACTTTTTAAACAGTCCCTTTTTAAGATTTACTTTATTATTTTATTTATATCCTCACGTACCTTTAACGCAAGAGCCTCTGTTTCTGCGGCGTCCTTTCCGCAAAGCAGGCAGTAAAGTTTTATTTTAGGTTCCGTTCCGGACGGTCTTATAATGAAGTTGTTTCCGTCCTCAAGCTCAAGGTATATGACGTTTGATTCGGGAAGGGTGATTTTTTCGGTTTCTCCGGTTTTTACGTCCGTGCGTACGGAGGTTTTATAATCTCTTACCGCAAGAACATTTTTACCGCCAAAAATCGTGGGCGGATTCTTTCTTATATTATCCATTATTGATTTTATTTTGTCAAGACCTTCTATACCCTCCATAGTAACCGAAACGACTTCCTCTTTGTAATAGCCGTACTTTTTATATATATTAAGGAGCTGATCGTAAAGGCTCAAGCCTTTTTCCTGATAATAAAGAGCCATTTCCGCAATGAGCATACTTGCGACAACCGCGTCCTTATCCCTTGCATATGTTCCCGCAAGATAACCGTAGCTTTCCTCAAAACCGAATACATATGTTCCTTTTCCGCTTTCCTCGGCTTCCTTTATTTTTTCGCCTATGAATTTAAAGCCTGTAAGAACTTCTTTCATTTCAATGCCATAGCTGTCGCATATTTTTTTGATAATGTTTGTGGTAACAATGGTCTTTACCACAAATCCGTCCCTAGGCAGTGTTCCAAGCTCCTTTCTCATGCTCAGAATGTATTCGCAGAGAAGAACGCCTGTCTGGTTTCCGGTAAGGTTTATATATTCGCCTGTTTTATCCTTAACAAGAATACCTACGCGGTCGGCGTCGGGGTCCGTTCCTATAATAAGGTCGGCGGAGTTCTTTTTTGCAAGCTCTATCGCAATTTTAAAGCCTTCCTTATTTTCCGGGTTGGGTGACTTAACGGTCGGAAAATCTCCGTCCGGAAGCTCCTGTTCCTTTACAACCAGTACGTTTTTAAAGCCTACGCGGTCAAGAATTTTTCTTACCGGCTTGTTTCCCGTTCCGTGGAAGGGAGTATATACAAATTTGAGGGATTCTCCCTTTTCCTTGATAAGTTCGGGGTTTATACACTGCTCCTGTACACGGTCGAGGTAAACCTCCTCAACCTCGTCACCCATTATTTCTATCATTCCCGACTTTACCGCATCGTCAAAGTCACATTTTTTAACGCCGTTGAAAATATCCGTTTTTTCTATCTCGTCAAGGACAATCGAAGCAAGCTCCGGACCGAGCTGTGCGCCGTCGTTGCCGTAAACCTTGTAGCCGTTGTATTTTGCGGGGTTGTGGCTTGCGGTTACAGCGATTCCCGCGTCAGCCTTTTTATAACGTACGGAGAAGGAAAGCTCCGGCACCGGTTTAAGCTCGCTGAATATAAGAGCCTTTATTCCGTTTGCCGCAAGAACGCACGCCGCGGTTTTTGCAAACTCGTCCGATTTGTGACGGCTGTCGTATGCGATTGTAACCTTCAGGTCATTTCTGCCGGGGTTTGTTTTTATAAGCTGATTTGCAAGACCCTGGGTTGCCTGACCTACAACGTATACGTTCATACGGTTAAGACCCATGCCTATTACACCTCTTAAACCTGCGGTTCCGAATTCAAGAGCCTTATAAAATCTGTCCTTTATCTCGGCGTCATTGTTCTTTATTTTTTCAAGCTCTTTTTTTTCTTCTGTATTTAGATTTTCGAGCCAATGCCCGTATTCTTTTAAGTAATCCATTAAATCAGCGCTCCTTTTAATAATTTTGTCCGTCTTTATTATATTATTATTTGGTCCCAAATACAAGTTTTTTTATTATTTTTATTAAAAAGATTGATATTTTTATAAAAATTTGCTATTATTATAGATAATAATTACTAAAAAAATTTATTGACGAAAGGAAAAATAAATAATGATAGCTATAGGATCGGATCACGGCGGTTTAAATTTGAAGGGATATATCGAAAAATATCTGGATGAAAACGGTATCGAATATAAGGATTTCGGGACGTTTGACACCTCCTCGTGCGATTATCCCGATATTGCGGAAAAGGTTTGCGGCAGCGTATCAGATAAGGAATCCGAAAAAGGGATTTTGGTATGCGGCACGGGAATCGGAATGAGCATATGCGCAAACAAGATTAAAGGTATAAGAGCGGCCCATGTAACCGATACATACAGTGCGAGAATGTCAAAGGAGCATAACAATGCCAATGTAATCTGTCTTGGGGAAAGAATAACCGGCTGCGACCTTGCTCTTGAAATTGTAAAGGCATACCTCGGCGCGGAGTTCCAGGGCGGGCGCCACCAAAAAAGAGTTGACAAAATAATGGCTCTTGAAAAATAGTATTGTTTTTGAAAGGCAATTTAAAAATGAAAAAAACAAAAAAAGTTAAAATAGGAAACATCTTAATAGGCGGCGGTGAGAAAATAGCCGTTCAGTCAATGACAACCGCATACACGGCGGATGTTGAAAAAACAGTTAATCAGATAAACGAGCTTGAGCGCTGCGGCTGCGATATTGTAAGAATTGCCATACCCGATGAGGAAAGCGCAAAAGCGGTTTATGAGATAAAGAAAAGAACGAATGTTCCGATTGTGGCGGATATTCATTTTGATTATAGGCTTGCGCTTATGTGCATGGAAAGAGGTATTGACAAAATACGCATAAATCCGGGAAACATAGGCAGCGAGGACCGTGCGCGCGCCGTTGCCGAGGAGGCAAAAAAACGTAACATTCCGATTCGTATCGGAGTAAACGGCGGCTCTCTTGAAAAAGAGATACTTGCAAAATACGGCTCGTCCACGCCGGAGGCAATGGTGGAAAGTGCCGAAGGACACGTTAAAATTCTTGAAAAATACGGCTTTTACGATACGGTAATATCGATAAAATCCTCGGACGTGAAAAAAACGATACAGGCGTACCGCCTTGCAAGCGAGAAATTTGATTATCCGCTGCATCTGGGAGTGACCGAGGCGGGAACATACAAAAACGGAATTGTAAAATCCGCAATAGGTATAGGCTCGCTGCTTGCGGACGGCATAGGCGATACAATCCGCGTGTCGCTTACCGATGACCCGATTCGGGAGGTGGACGCGGCAAAGACTATTTTAAAGGCTCTCGGAATGAATGACGGCGGAATAGAGGTTGTTTCATGCCCTACCTGCGCAAGATGCAGAATTAACCTTATTGAAATCGCAAAAAAAGTGAATGAGGCTTTGGAAGGAAGAAACGAAAAAATAAAGGTTGCCGTTATGGGCTGCGCGGTGAACGGACCCGGCGAGGCGCGGGACGCGGATATAGGAATCGCCGGCGGCGACGGTTTTGCGCTCCTTTTTAAAAAGGGAGAGATAGTGGGAAGAATACCGGAGGAAAGGGTTGTTGAAACCCTTATTGAAGAAATTGATAAAATGAAAGGAAATGAATAGGATTGGCGGGAATTTTGGACGTATTTGACAGGGTTACCGTTATGGACGATTTTGCAAAAAAGCTCGAAGGCTGCGAAATTCTTGATTTTGTGGTAGACGTGGGTAAAAAGAGGATTGACGCGGTAATTGAAAGCGAAGTCCTTATTGATTTTTCGGAGCTTTCGGATTTTATCGTTCAGGCGGTATCTGTTTACGGACTTGAAGATATAGAAATAAAGGTTAAATATAAAAATTATTCCTTCTGCGAGGAATATTACAGAAATGTGCTTGCGCAGCTCTTTCACAAAAGCGGCATATGCAAGGCTTTTCTTATGGGCAGCTATGCGGAGCTTTGCGACAATGTTCTTAAAATAAGCAATGTAAAATGCGGCAAATCCATACTTAACGAGAACGGATGCTCAAAAAAACTGAAGGATATAGTGGACTTTGAGCTTGGATTAAACGTTTCGGTTGTCATGGAGGGCGACGATATAGATGTGGACGCATACATGGCAGAAAAGGAAGAACGTATAAACAAGATAAATGAAAAGATTGCTCAGCAAAAACCAAAGCGCGAGGAAAAGAAGGAGGACGCCGCGCCGACCGAAGTATCTGTCGGAACGGTTTACGGCAAACCCATAAACGAGGATATAATTCCGATACTTGACGTAAGGGCGGGTATGGGAATATGCGCAATAAAGGGAGAGGTAATAGATACAGAAATCCGAGAGATAAACAAGGACGGAAAGCTCGCCTATATTGCAATAAAGTTTGACATAGGCGATGACAGCTGGGCGCTGACCTGCGAGCTTTTCGGGCAGGCGGAAAAAATCAAAAAAGTAGTACCAGCCATAAAAAAAGGTAATATTCTTTCTGTCAGAGGTACATACGAATATAACGACCGCGCACATCAGGAGCTTATGAAGGTCATGTCAATAGCTCTGCACGAAAAGCCGCCGATACGTATGGATAATTCGGAGGAAAAGCGCGTTGAGCTGCATATGCACACCAAAATGAGCGCAAAGGACGCGATTACCTCCGCAACGGATTTGATAAACCGTGCCGCAAAGTGGGGACACAGAGCTATCGCGATAACCGATCACGGCGTTGCACAGGCATTCCCGGAGGCGAATACCGCTGCGGGAAAAATCAAAAAGAGCGGACAGGAGTTCAAGGTACTTTACGGAACGGAAGGCTATTTTGTAAACGATTTGCCGCTTGACGTAAACAGCGTACCGCGCAGTTATATCGATAATTTGTATGTGGTTTTTGATATAGAGACAACCGGACTTGACCCGCAAAGCGAAACTATAACCGAAATCGGCGCGGTAAAGCTGATGAACGGCGAAGTGGTGGACACCTTTGCGCAGCTTATAAACCCCGAAAGGCATATTCCCGAAAAGATAACCGAGCTTACGGGAATCTCCGACGATATGGTTAAAGACAAGCCGCTGCTTTCCGAGGTTTTGCCCGGATTTCTTGATTTTTGCAAGGGATGTATTGTTGTTGCCCACAATGCCAAGTTTGACACAGGCTTTATAAGGGTACACGCGGCAAGGCTGAAGGCGGAATTTGAGAAAAATGCAAGCGAAGATGACGAAAGACCTAATTTTGAATTTAAGAACGAGGTTGAGGACACCCTGGAGCTTTCAAGGGAGCTTTTCCCGTCCGAAAGGTCACATAAGCTCGATAAGGTTGCGGAAAGGCTTGAAGTAAGCCTTGAAAATCATCACCGCGCGGTTGACGACGCAACGGCAACGGCGGAAATTTTTGTAAAGCTGCGCCAAATGAAGGAGGAACGCGACAGAAAGCTCGGAAAGGAATATACTATCGACACCAATCCGGAGCTTATCAAAACTCCGTATCATCATATTATAATACTTGCAAAAAATTATGTTGGTCTTAAAAATATGTACAGGCTGATTTCAAAATCAAACCTTGACTATTTTTATAAAAAGCCGAGAATACCGAAAAGCGTTCTTTCAAAGTTCCGCGAGGGTCTTATAATAGGCAGCGCCTGCGAGCAGGGCGAGCTTTACCGCGCGATACGCGACGGCAGACCGCAGAAGGAAGTGGAAGAAATAGCGTCGTTTTACGACTATTTTGAAATTCAGCCGCTCGGAAACAATGAGTTTATGATAAGAAACGGTATGGTTTCCGGCAAGGAGGATTTAATCGAAATAAACAAAAAAATAGTTGAGCTTGGCGACAAAATGGAAGTTCCCGTTGTCGCAACCTGCGACGTTCACTTTATGGACCCTGAGGACGAGCTTTACAGACGGGTTCTTCAGGGTGCGCAGGGTTACGGCGACGCGGATCAGCAGGCTCCGCTGTATCTGAGAACGACCGAGGAAATGCTGGAGGAATTTTCGTATCTCGGCAAGGAAAAGGCATACGAGGTCGTTGTAACAAATACAAATA
>URZD01000126.1 GCA_900552305.1 uncultured Eubacteriales bacterium | reverse complement strand
TGTATTTATGCAAACCTTTTTTCCTCCGCCCGCCCGGCTCCCCCGCGCGTACGGTTCACTTCCGATAATTCCGATTATCGGAAGTGCGGCGAAAAATTACACAAAACTAAGGAACGAGAATAATTAAAACAAACTAATTTCGTAATAAAATATTGATAATAGTTGTTTTAGACATAAAAACTCTTTTGAAAACACAAGATGCTTTACAACAAAAAATCCCCAAATATCCGCAAAACGAATACTTAAGGATTTATAAACCTATAAAATTACAAAAAAATAAGGCGGTCATTCGACCGCCTTAAAAAATTCAGAATTGAATTACTTAAGCTCAACGCCTGCGCCAACTTCTTCGAGCTGTGCCTTGAACTTCTCAGCATCTTCCTTAGAAACAGCCTCTTTAAGAGTCTTAGGAGCGCCGTCAACAGCAGCCTTTGCCTCAGCAAGACCAAGACCTGTGATTTCTCTGACAACCTTGATAACCTTAATCTTGTTGTCGCCTGCAGCAGTAAGAACTACGTCAAACTCTGTCTTCTCAGCAGCAGCCTCGCCTGCGCCGCCCGCAGCGCCTGCAACCATAACGGGAGCAGCAGCGGATACGCCGAACTCTTCCTCTAATGCTTTTACCAAATCATTTACTTCCAGAAGTGAAAGTGTCTTAATTTCTTCAACCAACTTTGCTACATCAGCCATTTTATTTATCCTCCATGAATTAAATTATATTTCGGGCAAATCCCGATAAAACTTGTAATTGTAATAACTTTACAATTATAATTACTCTGCGCTTGCGTCTTTCTTTGCAATAGCGTCCAGAGTTCTGACAAGGTTTCCGATAGGCGCCTGCAAGCTGCCCATCATCTTGGAAATAAGAACTTCCTTGCTCGGAATGCTTGCGTATACCTTAACCTCGTCTACGTCGATAACTTTACCGTCAACAAAACCCGCCTTGATTTCAAGCTGCTCGTTTGCCTTTGCAAACTCAACCAAAACCTTTGCCGGAGCAACAACGTCATCACTGCTTGTTGCAAGAGCCGTAGGACCGTGAAGAATCGGATCCAGCTCGCTAAGACCAACCTCGTTTGCCGCGAAACGTGTAAGAGTATTCTTTACGATAGTATACTCAACACCCGCTTCTCTGAGTTTCTTACGCAGCTCGGTATCCTGAGCAACCGTAAGACCTCTGTAGTCGGCAAGAACGCCGGCCTGTGCATTTTTCAGTCTTTCCGTAATTTCAGCAACAACGGCTTTTTTACTTTCTAAAACTTTCTCACTTGGCATTACGTTTCCTCCTTTCAAATTTTCCGCTCCAAAAGGGGCGTAACGCTTCACTTTAATATAAAAACATATCCCTCACAAACATTTGCGAGGGATATATGCTATGAAAACAATCTCATAAAAGCTTTAACAAGCGATTTATATATCCTCGGCAGGATTTACGGCAAAAACCACCTGCTGTCTGTGGAAGCGTTATTAAACTATTACATAATATCACACCTTGACGCGATTGTCAAGAGTAATTTTAATTATGCGTCCAGCTTTGAAGTGCTGATTCTGATACCGGGTCCCATTGTGGAAGCAACGGTAACAGATCTGAGATACTGACCCTTTGCCGCAGCCGGCTTTGCCTTAACGATAGCGCCCATAAGTGCGTTAAAGTTCTCTGCGAGCTTATCCTTGCCGAATGAAGCCTTGCCCAAAGGACAATGGATAATGTTTGTCTTGTCAAGTCTGTACTCAATTTTACCTGATTTAATTTCGGAAACCGCACGGGTAACATCCGGAGTAACCGTACCCGCCTTCGGACTCGGCATAAGTCCCTTAGGACCGAGTGTCTTACCTATTCTGCCGACAACGCCCATCATATCGGGAGTTGCAACAACAACGTCGAAATCAAACCAGTTCTCTGACTGAATCTTGTGTACAAGGTCCTCTGCGCCTACATAGTCAGCGCCGGCAGCCTTTGCCTCTTCAGCCTTGCCTTCCTTAGCAAAAACAAGTACCTTGATGTTTTTACCTGTTCCGTTAGGGAGAACAACTGCACCTCTGACCTGCTGGTCAGCGTGTCTGGAGTCAACGCCTAACTTAACGTGAATCTCGACAGTTTCGTCAAACTTAGCCTTTGATGTCTTGCAAACAAGATCAAGAGCCTCAGCCGAGTCATAGAGCTTGCCTTTTTCGATAAGCTTAACACTGTCTTGATATTTTTTTCCCTTCTTCATTATAATTTCCTCCTATCGTGGTTATACAGAATGTACCGTTTCATTCCTCCCACTTAATTCAAATTACTCTTCAACGGTAACGCCCATAGACCTTGCTGTACCGGCAATCATAGACATTGCTGCTTCAACCGATGCCGCGTTAAGGTCAGGCATTTTCTGCTCGGCAATAGCCTTGAGGTCAGCCTTTGAAAGCTCTGCAACCTTAGTCTTGTTCGGAACGCCCGAACCGCTCTGTATCTTACAAGCCTTCTTGATAAGAACTGCCGCCGGCGGGGTCTTTGTAATGAATGAGAACGATCTGTCCTGGTAAACAGTAATAACTACCGGGATAACAAGACCTGCGTCCTTGCTTGTCTTCTCATTGAACTGCTTACAAAAATCCATGATGTTTACGCCGTGCTGACCGAGAGCCGGACCAACCGGAGGAGCCGGTGTAGCCTTTCCTGCCTCAATCTGTAATTTGATGTAACCTGTAATCTTCTGCGCCATTTTAATGACACCTCCCTTTCACAAACGTGGTAATATCGGGTACGGCGTTTTCGCCGCCCCTCCCACTACCCGCAAAGAATGCGGATATATAAATACGGCATTAGCCGTGTGGGTAACTGATTTTTGTGCATTGTCAGCCGCGACCGGAAACCGCAGCGGCATTCGCCGCGCCGTGCATCGGCTGCCTGCCAAACACTGATTATAAACGCGGACATCCGCGCGTAAAAACGCCGCGCCGCCCTTTATAATACGCTTAGCTCAATGCTTCTACCTGGTTGAATTCAAGCTCAACGTCGGTATCTCTGCCAAACATTGAAATTTTGGCTTTTATCTTTTGCTTATCCATAACGATTGCATCGATTACGCCGACAAAGCCCTCAAGCGGACCGTACTTAACGCGAATACTGTCACCGACCTCAAAGCCGATTTCAACAGCCTTCTTCTTTTCCAGACCGATGCTTGCAAGCTCTTCATCCGTAAGAGGAACAGGCTTTGAGCCGGGTCCGACAAATCCGGTAACGCCGCGGCAGTTTCTTACAACATACCAGCTTTCGTCCGTCATAATCATTTTTATGATTACATAGCCGGGGAAAATTTTGCGCATAACCGTTTTCTTTTTGTCGTCCTTAACCTCGACAACCTCTTCCATGGGAACGCTGATTTCCTGTATTACGTCTTGCATATTACGATTTTCAATCGTCTTTTCTATGTCAGCCTTAACCTTGTTCTCGTAACCCGAGTAGGTGTGGGCAACATACCATTTAGCTTCCTGCGACATAATAATCGGGACCTAATGCCCTTCCCTCCTGTTATCTGCTGATTAACAAAGACATACCGTAAGTAAACAGCCAGTCCAGAATCCAGATTAACGCGCCGACAATCAAAACAAATATAAGTACGATCAGCGTGTTCTGTCTGACTTTTGCAAACGACGGCCATACAACTCTTTTCAGTTCGGCCTTCATGTCAATAAACCATTCTTTCGCTCTTGTGAGCACATTTGGTTTCTTTTCCATTTTAAACTACCTCATACTTTCGTAGATAATTACTTTGTTTCCTTATGAAGAGTATGCTTTTTGCAAAATCTGCAATACTTGTTCATCTCGAGCCTGTCCGGATCGTTCTTCTTGTTCTTCATGGTGTCGTAGTTTCTCTGCTTACATTCTGTGCAAGCTAAAGTAATCTTAACTCTCATTTTTTTCATCCTTTCCGCAAAATATCTCCGCAAAACCGCGCTTGGCGGCGCATAATATTTTTCAACACAAATAAAGCCTCTTTTCAGAGGTATATCTATAATATCACATATTCCCGTGCTTGTCAATGGTTTTTGCAGAAAAATTTGTGTAATATGTGTATGTCCTGCCGAATACACTATATATTGCATAATGCAACATTTCAAACCACAAGAGAGGCGGTGCGGCAGTGAACTTGTCCGGGCAAAAAAATGAAAACTCACTGAAAAAAACGGCTCAGATTTCCTTTGTGTATATCGGACTTGTAATCGGCGCGGGGTTTGCGTCCGGCCGCGAGATTCTGGAATACTTCAATTTCAGCAGCCGAACGGACTTTACCGGGATAATCCTCGCGTCACTGTTTTTTGCTTTGATTTCCTATATAATAATGTCGCTTTCCGAAAAAAACGGCGATTTCACCTTCGGAGGTCTTGTAAAAACCGCCGCCGGCTCGTTCGCGCCGCTTATCAGAATCTTTTTGTTCCTTTATATGTTCTGCGGCTTTTTTGTCATGCTCTCCGGTTGCGGCACGCTTTTTTGCCGTATATTTTCGGTAAGGCAGCACTGCGGCATTTTTCTGCTTGCCGCACTGTGCTTTATAGTGTTTGTGTTCGATATAAAAGGCGTGGTAACGCTGAATACGGTCATGGTGCCGCTCATGATCGGCGGAATGGTTTTCCTTTGCATATCCTCCGCGCTTTACGGCGGTGCGGCGGTGTTCTCATCGTTCGAGCAGACCCGCCGCAACCCTCTTGTTTCCGCGCTTTGCTACGCAAGCTATAACACGATTACCGCGGGCGCGGTTTTGGTGCCGCTTGCGGCGCAGGCGTCAAGAAGGGACATGACGCGCTCGGCGGTTTTGAGCGGAGTTGTCCTCGGCGTACTGATTTTTATGGTGTGGACCGCGCTGAATATCTATTTTGCGGATATTGCCGATGCGGATATGCCGCTCTTTGAAATAGCCGCAATGCAGGGTCCCGCATATGAGGCGGTGTACTCCGCCGTGCTGTTTATGGCTCTTTGTACGACCGCGGTTTCCCACGGCTTTGGCATACTGTCGGAGCTGAAGATAAAAACCGTTTTCGACCGTGCCGTCTGCGCCGCAATTTTGTGCCTTGCCGCAATTCCGTTTGCGGGGCTCGGTTTCTCCGACTTAATCGCATATTTGTACACCGCCTTCGGAGTTCTCGGCTTTGTTTGGCTCGGAATGGTTGTCATTTCCTATCTGAAAAAGGGATAATTTTTTAAAAAACTATTGACAAATAAAAATAGCGGTATATAATAATAGGTAGAAACTTCAGGGCGGGGTGAGCGTTTTGCGTAATTCCCCACCGGCGGTAAAGCCCGCAAGCCTTGGATATACGCAGGTCGGACGCGGTGTGCGCTTGATTTGTGAATCCGATAAGGCACGATTTGGTGAAATTCCAAAGCCGACGGTAAAGTCCGGATGAGAGAAGTGATAAATTTATATATTCAAACCCTGAGTGTCTTTGGCGGTCCGAAAGTTTTCGGACTGTAATACTTGGGGTTTTTGTTTTGCCCCGGAAAGGCAGGAGAATAAAATGAAAAGATTAAACACAAAAAACATCTCGCGTATAGGAGCGCTGTCTGCGGCGGCATTTATCTTGCAGCTGCTCGGCAGCGTTATCGGCTTGAAGGTGGGCGGATTTCTTGAAATAGAGATTTCCGACCTCCCGGCGCTTATAGGCACGTTCGCTATGGGACCCGCCGCCGGGGTGATAATTGAGCTTGTGAAAAACGTTCTGCATTGCGCGATAACGTCAACCGGTTTTGTCGGCGAGTTTGCAAATTTCGTGATAAACGGAATTTTTGTGCTTGTTGCGGGTCTGATATATAAGCGCGTACGCACCCGCCGCGGCGCGGCTCTCGGAATGACCGCCGCGGTTTTTGCAATGACCGTCGCGGGGGCAGTCACAAATTTATATATTATGCTTCCGCTCTATATGCCGACGGCGGATTTCGGAACAAAGCTGTCTCTTGTTCTGTCAACGATTACGCCGTTCAACCTGTGCAAGGGCGCGGCATTGTCGCTTATTACGTTTTTGTCGTATAAAAAATTAAAGCCGATAATAATGCGGTAACATTTATATAGGAAAGGTTTTTTTAATGTCAAAACAGACTGATAAAAATTCTTTTAATATCGCGGTATAAAATATAGAACTTATTTCCGCGATTGTCAAAATTTGAGATATGGTGTAAATTGCTATAATGCCCGAACCCCTTGAAACAAAAGGGGTTTGAGCGTTTGATTAGCCATTTTGCACAAAAAGGAAATGTTTTTTTGTATAGGAAAAGCGGGGTTTATTTAGCCATTCATTCTTGACAAACGAAAATCTTGCGTATATAATGAAGGAGACAAAGGACGCAGTAACTATGTACATAATTTGCTTTTTAAGTTAGTTAGTTGTGGTGACACTACTTAAAATCGGGTACGGCGTCCGCACTTCCGATAATTGGAATTATCGGAAGTGGACCGTACGCGCGGGGGAGCCGGGCGGGCGGAGGAAAAAAGGTTTGCATAAATACA
>URZD01000125.1 GCA_900552305.1 uncultured Eubacteriales bacterium | reverse complement strand
ATATTCCATGTCCCCCTGCTGCGTCTCAAAAATGTATATGGGTCTTTCTTCGGTCAGCCGCATTAAAATCACCCCTTAAATCCGTTATTTTTATCCCTTGTTTTATTATACACAAGCGGTATAATTAAGTCAAGGAGGAGATGAAAAATGTTCTATAAAAAAAATACAACCGAAAAGCTCAGCGATGAGCTTTTTAAGAATCCTACAAGCGAATACCGCGGAACGCCGTTTTGGGCATGGAACTGCAAAATGGACACCGAAATGCTCGGCGAGCAGATAGACGTGCTGCGCGAAATGGGTTTCGGCGGCTTTCATATGCACTCACGCCCCGGCATGGCTATGCCGTATCTGCAAAAGGAGTTTATGGATCTTGTGCGTTTCTGCACGGACAAGGCAAAATCCGAAAATATGCTTGCCTACCTGTATGACGAGGATCGCTGGCCGTCGGGCTCCGCGGGCGGAATTGTAACCAAAAATCCGCGTTTCCGCCAAAAAAAGCTGATTTTTACCGTCACACCGCGCGAGCATTTCCCGCAGGCTGTTGCCCGCAACGAGGGTAAGCCCTACCTTGCCGCGGCATATGATATTACGCTTAACGCAAAAGGAGAGCTGGAGAGCTATTCGCGGATAGCCGAGGACGGTTCGGCAAAAGGCACAAAATGGTATGCGTATATCGTAACCAATCCCGCCAACGACCCGTGGTACAACAATCAGGCATATGTCGATACCCTCGACAAGGAATCAATGGACGAATTTATCCGTGTGACCTACGAGGCGTACAATGACGCGGTCGGCGATGAGTTCGGCAAAACCATACCTTCAATCTTTACCGACGAGCCGGAGTTTGCCGAAAAAGAGCCGCTCGGCTACGCGCTGTCGGGCGCGGATTCGACCTTTCCGTGGACATATGACGTTGCGCCGTTTTTTATGGACAGGTACGGCTATGACATATTTGACAAGCTCCCTGAAATCATCTGGAATCTGAAGGACGGCGAAATATCGGTTGCCCGCTATCACTATCACGACTGCATTGCGGAGATGTTCACCTCGTGTTTTGCCGACAATTGCGGCAAATGGTGCAGCGACCACAGCCTTATGCTGACAGGACATATGCTCTACGAGGAAAGTCTTGAGATGCAAACCAAGGTTCTCGGCGAGACAATGCGTTCCTACCGCGGCTTTGGTATTCCCGGCATAGATATTCTGTTCGACGACATTCAGTTTTCAACCGCAAAGCAGTGTCAGTCCGCCGTTCACCAATACGGCAGGGAAGCTATGGTTTCCGAGCTTTACGGAGTTACCAACTGGGATTTTGACTTCCGCGGTCACAAGTTTCAGGGCGACTGGCAGGCGGCTCTCGGCGTAACCGTTCGCGTTCCGCACCTTGCATGGGTTTCCATGGCGGGCGAGGCAAAGCGCGACTACCCCGCGTCCATTAACTATCAGTCACCGTGGCACAAGGAATACCCATACATAGAAAACCACTTTGCGCGCGTCAACACTGCGCTCACACGCGGCGTTCCCGATGTCCGCGTCGGAGTTATCCACCCTGTGGAAAGCTACTGGATAAACTTCGGACCCGATGAAAGTACCGGTTCGATACGCAACGAGCTTGAAGAAAAGTTCCAAAACATTATCGACTGGCTGCTTTTCGGTACTGTTGACTTTGACTTTATTTGCGAATCAACGCTGCCGTCACTGTTCGGCGGCACGGACGGCGGTTTTACGGTCGGCGCAATGAAATACGATACCGTAATCGTTCCCGACTGCATGACCCTCCGCCGTACAACGCTTGACGCGCTCGAAAAATTCCGCGCGGACGGCGGCAAGGTAATCTTTGCGGGCGACTGCCCCAAATATATTGACGCAGTACGCTCCGAGGATGCGGCAGAGCTTTTCTCAAAAAGCGTCCGCGTTCCCTACGACAGGATTCCGATTCTTGACGCGCTGCAAGACGTCAGAGCTGTTGAAATCAAGAACAGCCGCGGCGTACCGACAAACAACCTCATATACAATATGCGTCGTGACAACGGTTGCCGCTGGATGTTTATTGCGCGCGGCGCGCACTCGGATAAAAGCGTTGATTCGACAGATTCCGAAACATTGCGTATTTATATCAAAGGCGAATGTACGCCCACGCTCTATAACACGCTTGACGGCACAATCGCGCCCGCACAGTATACATACGAAAACGGCAGCACGGTTATCCCCGCCGAGCTTTTCGGCAGCGACAGCCTTCTTTTCCGTCTTGACGAGGCGCGCACCGAGCCGAAAACCGTCAAACCGGAAAAAGTCGCCGCCGCGCCCGACCGCGTTATACGCTTCACAGATAAGGCAGAATACAGGCGCACCGAGCCGAACGTACTTCTTCTTGACCGTGCGGAGTACGCTCTTGACAGCATGAATTACCGCAGCGAGGAGGAAATCCTCATTCTTGACAACGTGTGCCGCCGTGAACTTGGCTGGCAGGAGCGCATGGCCGCATTCCCGCAGCCGTGGGTTGTCCCCGACGAGCCGATAACACATTTTATAAATCTGCGTTTCACAATACACAGCGAAATCGATTACAGCGGCGCAATGCTCGCGATTGAGGACGCCGAAACTCTTGAAATCACGCTGAACGGCGAGAGCGTTCCCGCCGAGGTATGCGGCTACTACACCGATAAGTCGATAAAAACCGTTCGGCTGCCCGAACTGAAATGCGGCAAAAACGTGCTTTGCGTAAAGGTTCCGTTCGGCAAAAGAACAAATACCGAATGGTGTTATATTCTCGGCGACTTTAACGTACGCAACGAGGGCGCGGTATCAACCGTTGTTCCCGCAACGGACAAAATAGGTTTTTCCGACATATGCGCACAGGGTATGCCGTTCTATGGCGGAAATCTGATTTATAAGACTGAGATTTCAACACCAAGCTGCCGCGCGCGCATACACATTCCGTTTTACCGCGGCGCGCTTACCCGCGTCTATGTTGACGGAAAACCCGCGGGAATCACCGCATTTTCGCCGTATATGACCGAGGTTGAGCTTTCGGAGGGCAAGCACTGTCTTGAATTTGAGCTGTTCGGCACACGTATAAACACCTTCGGCGGTATGCACAATGTAACCCAGCCGAAATGGGTAGGTCCGAATTACTGGAGAACTACGGGCGACGACTGGTGCTATGAGTATAATCTTAAAAGGGTTGGAATACTTTCAAGTCCTATAGTTGAAATATTTAACAAATAATTATTGGGGATGTAAAAAAAGTCCAGAACGCAAAAAGACGGCTCTAAAAACATCGAAATATAAATTCCAAAAACACAAAAGGGTCGGGCGAAATGCCCGACCCTTTTGTACTTTATAAAACACTTTTGCGCATTTGAATCCGAAAACAAAACCTACTTTTCGTATTCCAGTTCGTTTTCCGTCTGATTTTTTATTTTTTCAAGATATGCCGCCGCCTCTTTTGCCGCAAGCGCAACATCAAGATTACGGAAGTTGCCGCACTCTATCTCGCTTGCGCCGGGCATCTCGCCGTCATACTCCGCAATCTGACCGAGGACGCGTTTAACCTCGTCCAAAACAGCACGGTTATCCGCATTTCTTATAAGCAGATAAAATCCCGTCTGACAACCCATAGGTCCCGCATAGATAACGCTTTCGGCAAGTCTGCCGCACCTTATAAACGTTGCAAACAAATGCTCAAACGAGTGCATTGTCGCGTTATCCATAAGTTCGCCCGTGTTCGGCTTGCGCATACGGATGTCGTATGTGGTTATATCGCCGTCAATTCTTGAAATGTATATATGCTCTTTAATGAGCCTGTGGTCAACGGTAAAGCTCGCTATTTTCTCCATTGTCCTAACTCTCCTCAACTGTTTTTATACGCTCGATTACGCCCGACATAAGAAGTTCAAACTTATCCTTTATCGCCTCGCCGATTTCCTTTACCTCATCGTGAGTTATGTTCTTTTGAGCAAGTCCCGCCGCGTAATTCGTCACGCACGAAATTGCCAAAACCTTCATCCCCACATGGGTTGCAACGATTACCTCCGGCACGGTCGACATTCCCACAAGGTCAACGCCGAACAGGCTTAACATTCTTATCTCCGCCGGAGTTTCGAACTGCGGCCCGCCCATATATGCGTAAACGCCTTCTTCAAGCGGGATTCCCATTCCGTATGCCACTTCCTTTGCCGTTTCGGCAAGCTCCTCGCTGTATGCCTTTGACATATCGTGAAACCGTCCGCCGTATTCGTTGTCGCCTATGCCGCGGAGCGGACTGTCTGCACACATTTTTATATGGTCAACCACCAAAACCAAATCGCCCGGCTCGTAATTCTCGTTCACCGCGCCTGCCGCATTTGTCAGAATGAGGTTTTCAACTCCCATCTCGCGCAGTACCCAAATCGGAAAGGTTATTTCCTGCATGGAATAGCCTTCGTAGTAATGCACTCTGCCCTGCAGCGCGATAACGTACTTACCCTCAAGCTTGCCGAAGATAAACCTCCCTATATGTCCGTCCACGGTTGACACCGGAAAATTCGGTATATTGCAATACGGAATTTCCACTCTTTCCTCCAGCCGTCCCGCAAACTCGCCAAGCCCTGTTCCAAGGACTATCGCAAGCTTTGGTATAACTTTTATTTTTGACATGAGAAACGCTGCCGTTTCCTTTACTGATTGAATTTCCATGGCTACGCTATGTCACACCTCCGAAGTTCTGTAGTCAACAACATTATAATATATTTTTCACGTTTTGTCAAATTTCGACCCGAAATACCCAAACACGGCAGCATCACCAAAGTGATACCGCCGTGTTTTCAGCTGCGTCAAAGCTCTTTGACTACGCCTTTACTATTCCTATAGAAACCTTTTCGCCGTTGATATTCCATTCCTTCATATCGCCGACGCCGGCTCTGTCGATTGAAACCGCAAGAGCCTGTGCCGAAATTTCCGCCTTGTTGTTTTCTATTATCTCGGCAATTCTATCACTGCCGCAAAAGCCGACCTTAATGTTATCCTGAACCTCAAATCCGCTGTCCTTACGCATCGTCTGAATCTTGCTCAGTATCTCGCGGACAAAGCCTTCCTCAATAAGCTCCGGAGTGAGGTTTGTGTCAAGCACAACTGTATAAACCGCGTCGCTGTCCGAAACAAAACCGTCCTTTTGCAGCGTTTCGACAAGCACGTCATCCTTGCCTATCTCAACTTCCGTACCGTCAACCGTAAGGCAGATTGTCTCGCCGCCGTTCAGCTTTGCCATTACCTCCGCACCGTCAAGCCAGTTGACCTCCTCAAAAATCGGACGTACCAGTTTTCCGTACTTAGGACCCATGGTCTTAAGCTGCGGCTTGAAGTTGTAGCTTATAAATGCGCCCGCATTGTCTGTTATCTCTATTTCCTTTACGTTCAGCTCGTCAAGAATTATATCACGGTACACGCCGCCGATTTCGTCCGAGGTCTGAACATAAATCTTTGCGATCGGCTGTCTGTTCTTTATATTTGCCGCGTTACGGCAAGCACGGCCGAGGATTACAACCCTTCTTGCCGCGTCCATATCCGCCTCTATCTCCGCAAAATCCAGCTCCGGGTCAGCCTTCGGGAAGTCGCAGAGGTGTATGCTCTCCGGCGCGTTTTTGTCAACGTTCAAAACAAGGTTTCTGTAAATCATCTCTGTCATGAACGGAACAAACGGCGCGCAAACCTTTGAGAACTCAACCAGTACGGTATAAAGCGTCATGTATGCGCAAATCTTGTCCTCTGTCAGCTCCGATACCCAGAAACGCTCTCTTGAACGTCTTACGTACCAGTTGCTCAGCTCATCGGTAAACTCCTGAATTGCGCGCGCCGACTCGGTAATCTTGTATTCCTCAAGGTTTTTGTCAACCGTACGGATAACTCCGTTCAGCTTGGACAAAATCCACTTATCAAGGAGCGTAAGCTTGCTCTTTTCAAGAGTATACTTTGTCGGGTCAAAATTGTCTATATTTGCATACAGAACATAGAAAGCATATGTGTTCCACAGCGTGCCGAGGAACTTTCTCTGCGCCTCCGAAACAGCCTCGTCAAAGAATCTGTTCGGCAGCCACGGTGCGCTGTTGGAGTAGAAGTACCAGCGTGCCGCGTCCGCGCCCTGCTTGTTAAGGACATCCCACGGATTTACAACATTGCCCTTGTGTTTGCTCATCTTCTGACCGTTCTTGTCCTGTACGTGACCGAGAACTATTACGTTCTTATACGGTGACTTGTCAAACAGGAGGGTTGAAATCGCGATAAGCGTATAGAACCAACCGCGGGTCTGGTCGATAGCCTCACTGATGAAGTCCGCGGGGAAGTTCTGCTTGAACAGCTCCTCATTCTCAAACGGATAGTGCCACTGCGCAAACGGCATCGAGCCCGAGTCGAACCAACAGTCGATAACCTCTGAAACCCTTTTCATCTCGCCGCCGCACTTCTCACATTTAAGATGAACATTGTCAACATACGGCTTGTGCAGCTCTATATCA
>URZD01000124.1 GCA_900552305.1 uncultured Eubacteriales bacterium | reverse complement strand
TGGTTGCGGCAGTCTTTGCGGCTATAATAGGAACTCCTGTTTTAAGGCTTAAAAGCGACTATTTTGCTATAGCGACTCTCGGCTTTGCCGAGGTTGTGCGTATCGTTGTTGCAAGCTCGCCGCTTAACAGAATCACAAACGGTTCACTGGGACTTAAATCCATTGCGAGCTTTAAATCGTACTACTCGATTTTTGCGGTTGTCATTGTATGTATAGTGATTATGGCGCTTATAAAGCGTTCAACATACGGCAGAAGCTTTAAGGCTATCCGCGACGACGAAATAGCGGCGGAGGCGATGGGAATAAACCTGCTCAGTCATAAGCTGCTGTCCTTTGTAATAAGCTCGTTCTTTGCGGGAATAGGCGGCGCGCTCCTTGCAATGTATCTCAAGGCAATTTCCGCGACCACGTTTACCATTTCAACTGCAACCTACTATATACTGCTTATGGTGGTTATAGGCGGTATGGGCAGCTTCAGCGGAAGTATAATGGCGGCATTCCTTGTTATCTTTGCAAAGGAATGGTGGCTCAGATTTCTTGACGCACCGCTCGCTATCGGCGGCTTTAATGTACCGCTTCTCAGACCGGGTTTCAGAATGGTTATTTTCTCGATAATTCTGATGATTGTCGTGCTGTTCTTCAGACGCGGAATAATGGGTGATAACGAGCTTTCGTGGGACAAGACAGCGGCTTTCTTCAAAAAAATATTCGCAAAGAATAAAAGGGAGGTACAGGGCAATGAATAATGTACTTCATCTTGATAATGTTGTAATGCAGTTCGGCGGCGTTGTTGCGGTCAATACCCTGACTATGGATATAAACGAGGGCGAGATTGTGGCGCTTATCGGTCCGAACGGTGCGGGAAAGACAACCGCGTTCAACGTGATAACGGGCGTATATGCGCCGACAAACGGCAGCGTTTCCTTTCACGATAAAGTCATAGTGTCGAATCATCCGCACGGAAAAATGAAAAAGCTGTATAAGGGAGGAAATATTGGTGAATATCCGGAGGTTACCGAGCCCACGCCGGATAAAATTACAAAGCTCGGTATTGCAAGAACATTTCAGAATATCCGCCTTTTTAAGTCAATGTCGGTTTTTGATAACGTGTTGATGGCAAAGCACCTTCACAGAAAATCCAACATCTTTACTGCGGCGCTTATGCTTGACAGAGCGGAGGAGAAGAAAAACCGCGAGGATGTTGAAGCCCTGCTTAAAATCCTTGATTTGGAGGATGTAAAAAACGAAAAAGCGTCCAATCTTCCTTACGGAAAACAGAGGCATTTGGAGATTGCAAGAGCGCTTGCGACAAATCCGACGCTTTTGTTGCTTGACGAGCCTGCGGCGGGCATGAACCCGCAGGAAACAGCGGAGCTTACAAGTTTTATCGCAAAGATAAGAGATGAATTTAAACTGACAATTCTTTTGATTGAGCATCATATGGATTTGGTAATGGATATTTCCGACAGGATTTATGTACTTGATTTCGGCAAACTAATTGCAAGCGGAACGCCGGAGGAAGTACAGAACAATCCTAAAGTTATAGAGGCATACTTGGGGGTGAGTGACGAAAATGCTTAAAATAGATGACTTATATGTATCATACGGCGGAATAAAGGCAATTCGCGGAATCAGCCTCGAGGTTCTGGACGGTAAAATTGTTACGCTTATCGGCGCAAACGGCGCGGGCAAATCAACAATACTTCGCAGCGTTGTTGATTTAGTTAAAGCCGACAGCGGCTCAATTACCTACAACGGCAAGGAGCTGCTTAATATGCCGAGCAACAAGATAATTGAGGAAGGAATCACGCTTGTCCCCGAGGGCAGACGCGTTTTTCCGGATTTGACGGTGCTTGAAAACATAAAAATCGGCGCATACCTCAGACACGATAATCTTGATGATGATATAAACTGGGTTTACAGCCTGTTCCCACGCCTTAAAGAACGTCATTGGCAGCTTGCGGGTACGCTTTCGGGCGGCGAGCAGCAGATGCTTGCAGTTGCACGAGCGCTGATGAGCAGACCCAAGGTTATAATGATGGACGAGCCGTCGCTCGGTTTGGCTCCGCTTGTTGTTCAGGGCATTTTTGACATTATAAAGGAAATAAACAAGCAGGGCGTAACGGTGCTGTTGATTGAGCAGAATGCAAATATGGCTCTTAAAATTGCAGACTACGGCTATGTACTCCAGACAGGAAACATAATTATGGAAGGTACGGGCGCCGAGCTTTTGGCAAACGAGGAAGTCAGACGCGCATACCTCGGCAAATAATCGGTGCGGTTTGTGTGCTTCGGCTTCTCTGCACATGAGTATAAAAATAAAAGACAGTTCGCAAAATCGGCGTGCTGTCTTTTGCAATTTAAAAAGAATTTTAACAGCTTTAAGCTGTTAAGAGCAAAAGAAATATTTTACTGACTTCGTCATATAAGAAAGGAGTATGCCGATAAAATCCAATTATCGGATAAAAGGAGATATGGACGGAAAAATAACCGAACTGGCACAAATGATACGTGAAAGCAACAGCATAGTTTTTTACGGCGGTGCGGGAGTATCAACCGAGAGCGGAGTGAAGGACTACCGCAGTGAGGACGGTCTTTATAATACGGTAAAGGAATACGGCGTTTCGCCGGAGGAAATCTTAAGTCACGATTTTTTTGTGCGCGACCCCAAAACCTTCTATGATTTTTATCGAAACTATTTTTTATGTGACGCAAAACCGAACGCGGCACACTTTGCACTTGCAGAGCTTGAAAAAACAGGTAAGTTAAAGGCGGTTATCACACAGAATATAGACGGACTGCACCAAGCTGCGGGAAGCAAGAACGTGCTTGAACTCCACGGAACGGTAAAAAGATATTATTGCAGCGGCTGCGGCTGCGATTGCAGCGATGTTTCGCCGATAATCTCGGCGGGAGAGCTACCGAGGTGCAAGCGCTGCGGCGGAATTATAAAGCCGCGGGTTGTTCTGTACGGCGAAATGCTTGACGAAACAGTAATAGAAAAGGCAATCCGCGCGATTGAGAGCGCAGATATGCTGATAGTCGGCGGCACATCACTTGCGGTAAGTCCGGCAAACACCTTTGTGCGCTGCTTTATGGGTAAATATGCCGTAATGATAAACCAAACCTCAACCGACTACGACCGCCGCGCACAGCTGATTATCAGAGATAAAATCGGCACGGTACTCAGCGCGGTAATGAAGGAGCTTGAACGTAAATAAATTTTGATTAAAAATCAAAATTTCATAACGGTTTTATGTAAACAAAAAAGCAAGAGAAGTAACCTCAAAAACGGTTATACTCTTGCTTTTTTGCCGCTGTAGCGCGGTTGGTAAAAATATACCCTTTAAAATTTTTTACGATTCCGATTTCATATAAGCTCTGCAAGGCGCTTACTCAAAACGGAATCAATCCATTTTATCGACAATGGGTGAGTCCTTGAAGAAGAATGATATAGACCAAAGTCCCGCAAGTCCTACTATTGTAAATATTATACGGCTGACCATTGAAAGCTGTCCGCCAAAAAGCGAGCCTACAATATCAACGCCGAAAATACCGATACTTCCCCAGTTGATTGCGCCGATAATGACAAGAATCAAAGCTGCTATATTCATATCTGACATCTCCTTTTCACACAGCATTGGTTAATTCTTTTCATGCTTAGTTTTACCGTTTACACGCAAAATATTCCGAATTTTATATGGAAACCCGCGCATATATGCTCGCCAAAAACAAATACTACATTAAGAATAAAATTTACGGAGCTTTGAATAATGTTTTTAAAATCAGGAAAACGCGGAAAGATTTACGTCTTAATTTTTGCGGCTGCCTTTGCCGCAGCAATACTTAACGTGTACTGTAATGATTTTCGCGAAATGTCAAACGATAAAAGAAGTCTTGAAACGGTACGCAGAATAAGCGAAATTAGCGATGTTTGCGACGCGGCGGTTTTACACCGAAACAAAACCGTACTTGCGGCAGTTCTTTTTGAATCCCCCACAGGAAACGAGGAAGAAATAAAATTGCTGACCACTCGGCTGCTGCAAGAATCCTTTCCCGACGCGGACAACATTTTTGTCGCGGTTGATGACGGCGCAGCCGTTGACATACTGGAGCTTGCATATTATATTGATACCGATATATCGGACGTAAAGCTCATACAGAGATTCAATTACCTTGCGGCATCGGTCGGCGAGTCGTGATTCTTTCTCTTAAAAATAAACGCGTGCCTATTTTTAAATTTCAGCGTTATTAAGCCCCTTTATCGTATCTACAAACCGCAGAACGTCATCGGGCGCGTCATTGCTGTACAGCAATCCGTATGGGATTTTGTAATCCCATTTTACCGGGATTGTGACAAGCGCGGGGTGTACCTCCTGCCAACATTCGATAGTCAGAAGAACATTGTTTGTCTCGGCGCAGCGGTTGAAAACCGATAAATCGTAGAATTGCGGCGTATCCTCAATTTTTATTTGTAGATGGTTTTTCTCTATGTCACGGCGGATAAAATCGTTTATGCCCGAGTCGCCGCGGCGCACCATCATAAGGGTTTCTCCGTATAAGTCGGATATTTCTATCTTTTGTTTTGACGCAAGGCGGTGTTCGCGCGATACCGCAACCATTTTTCTGTAGCTGCCGAGCGGTAGAAAGCTGCACAGCGAAAGCCACGCTTTGGAATCGCAGACACCTATGAGAAAATCAAATTTTTTACCCAGCTTTTCTATCTCCGAAAGTATTCCGTCATGGTTATCCTCAAACGGAACAAGGTGCAGCTTATACCCCGGAAAGTCCTTATTGACGCGATACCACAAATCCATAAATGGTTTTGCGGGATTCAACAGCGACGTTCCGACACAGAAGGTCGTGTCCGCCGCGTGCGCCGCGGCATTCGCCTCGGCTATCGATTTTCTTGAATACTCTATCATGAGCTTTGCGTTTCTGTATATAACCTGCCCCGCGGCGGTGAGCTTTATTCCGGACGGCGTGCGCATTGTAAGAACAAGTCCGAGATGCGTCTCCAGTGTATTCATTTGCTTCATTACCGCAGTCGGCGAAATATACAGCCTTTCCGCAGCGCTTGTAAAGCTGCCGCAGTCGGCAACGGTGATAAATGTATCAAGTATCGGATTATACATAATTTTTTTGCACCTCTGTAAACTTTTGGTTTATACCATGATAACATATCGGATATTCCGTGTCAATATTTTTTGTGGTATTATATAGAAAAGAAAGGAGGATGATAAAAATGGCAAACAGTTTGGTTGCATTTTATTCAAGAGCCGGTGAGAACTATGTCAGCGGCACAATAAAAGAGCTTTCGGTCGGGAACACGGAGAACGCGGCGGAGATTATCGCGGAGCTTACCGGCGCGGATATGTTCAAAATCGAGCAAAAAAATCCGTATTCGGAAAACTATAACAAATGCACGGACGAGGCGCTTGACGATCAGCGCAGAAACGCCCGTCCGAAGCTTGTTCAGCTGCCCGGTTCTGTATCGCGTTACGATGTGATATATCTCGGTTATCCGAACTACTGGAACACTGTACCTATGGCGGTTATGACTTTCCTTGAAGGTACGGACTTTGACGGAAAGCTGATAAAACCGTTTTGCACTCACGAAGGGAGCAGTCTTGGCAGCAGTGTGCGCGACATAAAAAAGGCGTGTCCGAACGCGATAGTTGCCGAGGGACTGGCAATCCGCGGCGGAAACGTTTTGGGGGCAAAGGACATAATCGAAAGATGGGTATAGACAAATTTTGCAAGGAGGAAAAGGAAATGAGCAAGGAAATGAGTGTTTTTCCGACAGGAGAAAAGAATGACGCTTATGCGCAGTATTTTATCGGTCAAAGCTACCTTAATATGCTGTCGCGGGAACAGGTGGCGGTCGGCAATGTGACGTTTGAACCGGGCTGCCGCAATAACTGGCACATTCACCACGCGGACAAGGGCGGCGGGCAGCTGCTTTTGGTTACTGCGGGCGAAGGCTGGTACTGCGAGTGGGGAAAACCCGCAAGAAAGCTGAAGGCGGGCGATGTGGTAAATATTCCGCCAAACGTAAAGCACTGGCACGGCGCGGCAAATGACAAATGGTTTCAGCACCTTGCGATTGAGGTACCGGGTGAAAACTGCCGCAACGAATGGTGCGAGCCTGTTTCTGATGGGGAATATAACAACCTTTAAATAAAAACTTTTGAAAGGGGATATAAAAAATGGCAAAGGTAACGGCGGGCAGAGATGAGCTTGGCGAGTTTGCACCAAAGTTCGCGGAGCTTAACGATGATGTACTTTTCGGTGAGGTGTGGTCGCGCGAGGATAAGCTGTCGGCACACGACAGAAGTATTGTGACAGTGGTTGCGCTTATGTCAGGCGGAATTTTGGACGGCTCTCTGAAATTTCATCTTCAGAATGCGAAAAATCACGGCGTGACAAAAACCGAAATAGCAGAGATTCTGACTCATGCGGCATTCTATGCGGGGTGGCCCAAAGCATGGGCAGCGTTCCGCATGGC
>URZD01000123.1 GCA_900552305.1 uncultured Eubacteriales bacterium | reverse complement strand
AGCCGTCACGCACGAGGGATACAGATATGTTCTCGGCTCGGTGCTTTCACAGGTATTGCTGCATCAGTCGATCATAGGGCTTGAAACGATGACGGCTCTTGACAAGTACGGCATAAAGCCGGACATTATTATAGGCTGCGCGGGCGGCGGCAGCAACCTCGGCGGACTTATTTCGCCGTTCATGGGCAAAAAGCTGCGCGGCGAGGCTGATTACAGAATTATCGCGGTTGAGCCTGCATCGTGTCCGAGCTTTACCCGCGGAAAATTCGCGTATGACTTCTGCGACACGGGAAAGGTTTGCCCGCTCCAGAAAATGTACACTCTCGGCAGTGGATTCATTCCGTCGGCAAATCACGCGGGCGGTCTGCGCTACCACGGCATGAGCGGTATACTGTCGCAGCTCTATCATGACGGATATATGGAGGCTGTTTCGGTTGAACAAACAAACGTATTCAAGGCGGCGGAGCAGTTTGCGCGCGTCGAGGGAATCCTCCCCGCACCGGAAAGCAGCCACGCTATACGCGCCGCGATTGACGAAGCGCTGAAGTGTAAGGAAACCGGCGAGGAAAAGACGATTGTATTCGGCTTAACCGGCACAGGCTACTTTGACATGGTTGCGTACCAGAAATTCAATGACGGCGAGATGTCGGATTACATTCCGACCGATGCGGAGCTTGAAAAGAGCTTTGCAACACTGCCGAAGGTTGACTGATACTGTTGTCACCGAATTGTGTTTTAACAACCCCGATAGCGAATATCGGGGTTGTTTTACTGCAACAATTTTAAGCGCTCAAAAACATATCCGCATAAAATACGGATACGACTTCAAAACTAATGTATCAACCGCACAAACGCAGCTATTTACGCTGCAATCATAAATACTTTGTTATCTGTTTAACCACACCGACAACCGAAATCCGCGTAACGTCCGCGTTTTCAAAGCGTCTTATCGGATAATACGGATTTATTGATTCAAGCTCAATCCAGTTACTGCCGTAATTCACCTTTTTAACAAAGCCTTCGTCACCGTCAACCAATACTACCGCTACCGTGCCGCTGTCAACGGAGGACTGGAGCCTTACAAGTATCTGACTGCCGTCATCGATAAGCGGGGACATACTGTCACCCGATACGTTTATCCGAATATACTCCTCCGGACTTGCTCCGTACGGAAGGTATGTCGGAATATAATCCTCCGGCGTACCGTCGGCGTACTGTCCGAATCCCGCCGAAACACTGTTAAACACAGGAATTTTATATACGTTCTCCTCCTCTGTTTCGTTGACCGGCTCCAATTCCGGATTGTCGGAGCGACCGAGAAGATAATCGGACGAAATATCCAAAAGGTCGGTAAGGTTGGTAACCACGCTCACAAGAGGCTCCTGCTTATTATTTTCGTATTTTGAAAGGGTACCCTTGCTCATCCCGCCGTCAAAACGCCTGTTGTATTTTAATGCAAGCTCTTCAAGAGTAAGATTTTTTGCTTTTCTGCACTCCTTCAGTTTATCACCGAAATTATACAATTTTTTCACCCCAAATCATTTTTTTATATCTATATATAGGAAATTATTTTTTTATCAAACTCAGTATAGCACAAATAAAATAAAAAATCAAGAAAAAGTTTCGAATTTAATAAAAAATTTAAAAAAGTTATTGACAACGAAACTTTTTTGTGTTATTATAGCATCAAGGTTAAGATATACGAAACAAATCATGCGTAATTTTGTAAAAAGCACTTAAAAAGTTTCGAAAACGTAATTTTATAAGGAGTTGTTATTATGACAAATGTAAAATTTAACAGAAAAAAATTCATACGCTTTATGTTATTTGCACTCATTCTGCTTGTAGGAGCTTATCTTGAAAACGGAAATATCACAGGTGCTCTCGTGCTTGCCATGCTTATATAGGGTAAAACGTGTAAACATCCTCCTGCACTCAAACGGTTGACTATATTAAAAATACCGCTTTTCGCCGTATGTCAAAACCGTTGTTATTCAATACTACGTTGCGACAGTATATCGATTTCTTTAGAATGTATTTAACTGCCGTGCAGCGGTTCGCCTTCTCCCCCGCATACAACAGATGATGAAATCATGCGTGCGGCGGAGGTCAGCTGTGCGGCGGAGTTTATCAAAAAACTGCCGGACAGACTTGATACGCATATCGGAGAAAAGGGTCTTGGACTTTCTGAGGGTCAGATTCAGCGGCTTGCGGTAACGCGCGCTATTTTGTCTGACGCACCTATCATCCTGCTTGACGAGGCAACATCCGCTCTTGACGAGTCTACGGAAGAAAGGCTGCTTAAAAACATCCGCGCGATGAAGGATAAAACCTGCATAATTATATCGCATAAGCGCGCAGCATTTGAAATCTGCAATAAGAAAATCTTTATCGAAAATAAAAAGATTGTCACAAAAGAATAATTTTTTATGAAAAAAGAAAACATATATTCTCTGTCGAATCAATACGCTTCGGACCGCTTTTTAAAATCGGCTCATATTTTGCCTTGTCCGCAAAATATAATATACGTAAGATTTAATAAAAATATAATATGCCAACAAAACGCAAGAGCCCTGAAAGCCTCCTGCGTTTTGTTGGATAAAAACTAACCGATATGTTTTATTCCTTTTTATGTTCCATATCACATTCAAGCGCCATGTGCAGTATCAGCTCCACGGCTTTTAAAAAACCGTCAACATTTATACATTCATCAGGCTGATGAGCATTGCCGTGTCCCTCCGGCATACCCTCGGGATTTCCGCCGTATAAATCGCTTCCCGATTCAACAGCGCACGGCAATATACCCGCATATGTTGCACCGGCATTTATATGCGACGGGGCAACATCCGTTTCGCAAAATTCCTTATAGGCTTTCAGGCACCTTTGTAAATATATATTGTCCTCCGAAACTATATACGGACTTTTTTCACTGATAATTTTTACAGACCAGTTGTTTTGTCTGAAAAATTCGCCGATTTTGGTTTTAATACTTTCATAATTCATATCAAGTCCGTAGCGTAAGTCAAATGCAAGCGTTGGCTTTCCTCTTTCTGTTCTTATTATGCCGTTCGAGCAGGTCAGCCTTCCGAAAACCTTATCTTTTCCGTCTATTCCGAAAGCTTCGCCGTAATACTTTTCCAGCAGCCGTTCAATAAACCTCATCTGCCGCATATCCTCTTTGCACAGCAAGTTTTCATCGCATAACCTTTTTGCAAGTAAGTACCCTGCATTCACCGATCCCTCCGGCAGCGCTCCGTGACATGACACACCCGTTTCGGTTATTTCCTTGCCGTTTATTTTTGCCGTTGCTTTTCCAAGAGTAATATTTATATCCTTACCGCCCGAAAAATCCTCAATTTCTTTAAAAGGAACAGCCGACATTGCCTCAAACTGCAAAATTCCCTTATCTCCTCTGAAAATCGGAAACGCACAGTCCGTTACCAATGCAAAATCCGGCGGTGTGTTTTCGTTGACGTAATTCTTGATATCCGCCATTACGGTTTCTTCATTTGCACCCGTAAATACAACAAGCTTGGAATTGAACGGAATATTAAGTTCTTTAAGCATTTTTGCACAATATAGCGAAATTACAATAGCCGCTTTATCATCCAATACGCCGCGTCCGATTAAAAAGCCGTCCTTTTCAATCATATCAAACGGCTCCGTAAATACCCAGTCATTCGATACGCCTACCACATCGGCATGCGAAAACAAACCGATGCTTTTATCCCCGTCACCGTAATATGACAGCAAATATCCGCCGTTCTGATGAATTTCTGTATCAAATCCGTTTTTTTGCCAGCAGGACTTTACGTATTCCAGAACCTCTGCGCACGCTCTGCCAAACGGCGCTTCATCCTCCGCCTGCGACTGAATCGACGGAATTTTCACAAGCTCTTTTAACATATTTATGATTTCATTTCTGTGTACCTGTACGTAATTATGTATTTCTTCTCGGTATCTCATCGTTTCTGTGAGTCCCTTCTGTAAATATTTGTAAATTTATCTGTTCCAACATATTTAACGGATTTTCCTCCGAAATCTTTTTTGCCAAACTGCGTTCAAGGCACGGTAAAATATACTTGAACATATACGAATACCTCGGCTTTGTTATGTGCGGCTTTTCCAAAAACCCCTGAAAAACCGGATCGTCATGAGAAAGAAGTATCATGTTTTCATAGCCTGCATCGCAAAGCTGCAAAATCTGTTTCACCTTTGAATATATATATTCGCTGCTTGTATCAGCGTAAAGCCTGTCAAGCGCAATATAACAACCCATATCGGCAAAACTTCCGATATATTCAATGTCGTCAGTATCGCTTAAATGCCCTACCGCTATACACTTCGCGGCAACCCCCTCGTTCAAAAGGACTTCAACCGCCTTCCTTCCGTTTCGGTTTACCGCATTTGTGTGCAGCACAATCGGCAATCCGAGCCGACGCTGCGCATATGCCGCTGCCCTCAGCAGAGTAATGTTAAACTCCGTCAGCCCCGCACTTTCCGCCGCTGCCTTTATTACTCCTGCATTTACCCGCTTTGCGTCAGCAACAATGTATTCACCTATTGTTTCTGCGGACAGTCTTTCCATAACAGGTTCATCGTTATAATAAAACCCGGTTGAACAGACTATGTGTACACCGGAGCCTTTTGAAACTCTTTTCAAAAGCTCTGCATCCCTTCCGAGGTTTATGGGCGTGCAGTCTATGAATAAACCAAGTTTATATTTTTTCTCTAAACCACTCAGAATTTCAATCGCACTTCTCTCTGTCTCGCTACTGTCCATATAACCGCCGATACCGCGCAAATACTCCGAACAGCAACAGATATGCTCATGCGGCAGCACGGAAAAATCTCCGCTTACCTCTGTATCGCCCAAAACGGTTTTCAGAATCATTACGCCTTCTCAACCGTCCTTCTGATAATATCATTTTGCAAGTCGGTGTCAAACCGCGTAAAGTACCCCGAATACCCTGTTACGCGGACAACAAGATTCCGGTATTTTTCCGGCTCCTTCTGCGCCGCAATAAGCTCCTGCTGTGAAAGATAGTTAATCTGGAGCTGCATACCGCCCTTTTGCAAAAATGTGTGATACATCTGCGAGAGCTTTGTCAGCTTTTCGTCCGAATTCATCATGCTTTTGTCCATTTTTATATTGCTGACAATACAGCCGCAAAACTTGCGGTAATCGAGCTTTGCAATCGAATTAAGCAGCGCCGTAAGTCCGTTTTTGTCCTTCCCCTCGCTCTGGGTTATCCCCATTGTAAACGCGTCACCATCATGCCTTCCGTCAGGAGTTGCTTTTGTCAGCTTTCCGAATATAATGTTCGGATGTGTTGCACCTACAAACGAGCCTACAACAACAGTATTTATATCGTCGCTCTTTATCTCGCCCCGCACCTCGTATATTGCGTCAACTATCGATTTTGCAATATCGTCAACGTAATCGTCATCGTTGCCGAAAAATCTGCCCTTCTTCAAAATCAGCTGCCGTTCATTTTCAAAACCGCAATAATTACTTTTCAGCATCTCATAAAGCTGCGCGAGGGTAAACACCTTTTCGTCAAAAACAAACTGCTTTATGACAGACAAAGAATCCGCCGCATTGGATATGCTGTTAAACGACATCGTTATTCCGTAATACTTTGCGCCTTTGTCCGTGAGCGACCTCCCGCTTTCAATACACGATGTGCTGAGCGCCGAATTCAGTACGTTTATATCCCCTGCGGTCGCTTTTGAATAATTTGAATATTCCTTTGCAATCGCAAGCATATCCTGTCTCAAATGCCTTTTAAACAGGTCAAAAATATCATCATAGCTTTTTGCCGACAGAAAATCCTTATCGTTATATATAAGCGTCTCTATAGAATGAATAAGATTTATATGCGCCAAATCGATTCTCGCGCCGCTCGGCAGACACCACTCGTTGCAGCCTACAACGGTGTAATCAACCGCTTCCTTGTAGTCTATTCCAATATCGGCCATTCCCGGCAATCTCGGCTCATCATTTACAAAAACTATCCACTGGCATTTTGCGTTCAGCTCTGTTATATACTTCATCGTTTCCGCCGTTGTGTATTTTGTGTATCTGAACGACGCCTGCGGTCTGAATGTCGGCAGCTCCGCAATACACTCCAGTATCAGCTTTGAAAGCTCGTTAAATCCGTCCGTGCCGTCCGCAAGATAGCCGCCGACCACTAAGTGGTTGTGACCGCTTATCGGCAATCCTATATTGTCCATCTGCGTCTCATACACCTTGACAAAAAGCTCCTCCAAAAGCTCCGCCGCATCGCTGCGCGACAGCGTTCCGTTTTCCGTTTCCCTCTTATAGAACGGATAAAGATATTGGTCTATCCTTCCCAGACTGTCCGGGCAAAGCTGGAACATAAACCACACAGCCTGCACCGCCTCGTAAAATGTCTGCGCAGGATTCATCGGCGCCCTGCGCAGCGCCTCCGAAAGTTCACTGTCGGTACATATATCCGCATAACGGCGGCTTAACTCTCCGAGTG
>URZD01000122.1 GCA_900552305.1 uncultured Eubacteriales bacterium | reverse complement strand
ATATTTAAAGGCAGCATACTCCGCGGCGTACGGCTCGCTGATATTCTGCCGACTACCCTATGTAAAGGCGGCGCATATGCCGCACAAACCTCCGTGCGGAGGTTTTGCTAACCGAAATTATCGAAAGGATGAAGAATAGATGAATACTCCTGTTTTGCAGGAAAAAACGATTACGCAGGGGAACGCGCACGCTCCTCTGCCTCTCCGAAACACGCGGCAAATGCGCAGAATCCCCGAAAAATACACGGCGGATATGCGCATCTGGTCGCTTGCGCTGCTCAATGCCGCGATTTTTTATTACTGCCTTGAGCTTGGAAACAAAAACCCGCTTATGAACGGTCTGTTTTATACATTTGTAAATATTTTCACAATATTCTCGCTTATGGCGGGGGTTTATACCCTCGTGCGCCGCTGGTGGATTTCATCGCTTATTGTCGGCATCCCATGCACGGTGCTCGGTATTGCGAACTACTACACACTGCTTTACAGAAATCAGCCGATTTCGACCCAGGATATACACAACCTCGGTACGTCCGTTGACGTTCTGGGCAGCTACAAATTCCCGCTCAGTCTTTATGTCGTAACCATAGTTTTGCTGTTTGGGATAAGTATTATCGTCATGCTTATGCTCAAACGTGCGGAAAGGACGAGGACGCGCAGCGCCCTCACCGCGGTTTTGCACAACGTCTGCCTTATTGCGTTATGCGGCATATTTGTTTTTTCGATGTACCTCGGCAAAAATCCGATAAAGCCGCGCAACACCTTTGTGTGGTCGTGGGAGGAAACCTACTACAAATACGGATTTGCGGCAAGCTCGATTGAGGTAATGCAAAACTCGCTTAACCCGGTTAAAATGCCGGACGGCTACTCGGACGAAAAGGCGGAGAACGCAGCGGCGGCGGCAGTACCCGCACAGGGCGGCGAAAAACCCGATATTATCCTTATACTGAACGAAACATTTTACGACCTCCGCGATTTGGTGGATATTGAAACAGATACGGAATTTATGCCGTTTATCGACCAAAGCCGCGATTTGATAAAGGGCAGAGCCGTTGTTGCGGGTACGGGCGGCGGCACAAACAAGAGCGAATACGAGCTTTTGACAAGCAACTCGTTTCAGCTTATGCCGGGAATTACGCCATTCAACTACCTTGATTTTCACAATGCGAACAGCGTGGTCAGCTTTTTGAAGGCGCAGGGGTATTCGACGTGGGGCGCGCACTGCGCAAACCCGCTTAACTACTCGCGCGGCAAGGTGTACCCATTGCTCGGCTTTGACAAAATAATGTTCAAGGACGATTTTCCAAGCGCCGAGCAATACGGCAAGCGCTGGTATGCGACAGACGAGTCGGTCTATTCCGTGATGTGCGACGAGTACGAAAAAATGGGAGATTCGCCGCGGCTTATGTATATGCTGACAATTCAGAATCACGGCGGCTGGGATTTGAATGACGAAAAGGACGACACCGTACACACGCTGACCGACTTCGGCGAATATAACGATGACATAAACGAATACCTCTCGTGTATAAAAAAATCCGACGAGGCGTTCCGAAAGCTGACGGAGTATTTTGCGGCACAGCCGCGCCCGGTCATAATCTGCATGGTCGGCGACCACTCGCCCGCGTTTGCACAGGAGCTTGTAAAGGACGGCGGAATTGAAACAACCTTCAAACTGCGTTCGACGCCTTATGTTGTATGGTCAAACTTCGATACGGAAAACGCCTTTCCAAAGGAAACCTCCGTACCGTTCCTTGTTCCTAATGTGCTAAAGACAGCGGGATGCGAAATGTCGGCATATTACGAATATATGGCAGAGCTTGAAAAAAGCGTTCCCATGCTGACCGCATTCAACGTATACAAAGCGGCGGACGGCACAGTTTATCAATACACTGACAAAAATCAATACGCCGAAAAAGTAAACGGATATTTTGATATTGAATATAACAATACCGGTTCAAAGGCGAAAAGGGCTGACGGAATATTTTTGCCAAGCTCCGTCGCAAAGGAGGATAACAAATGAAAAAAACGGTAAGGGTAATCGCAGCGGCAGTAATAGGCACGGTCTGCATTTTTGGCGCGCAGAGCGCGGCATATGCGGCAAGCGCGGCAAAAACAGACGCGGCAGGCGTTGCAACCGCTACGACCTCGGCAAACGCGGCTCCGGCCGCTGCCGCAAAATCAACCTCGGCGCTGTCCGACGCCGCAGACACAAACGCGCCCGACCTCAAATTCACCCCGGACGGCGGCGGTTACTATATCTACTGCAACAATAACGAGTTTATACGGCGGCGGGATTTGTCGGACACCTCAAACCCCAACCCCGAATATCTTATGAATAATCTGAACATGACAAACGGAAAATACACACTCTATTTTTCACATATAAACCATACCGAGCTGACAAAACAGGAAAACGAGGCGGACACCGCGGACATAAAATGGAACGAATTTTCCGAGGAGGAAACCGGCAACCGCTGGGAGGTCAAGGAGTGCGGTTTTGACATCGAAACGGACGTTGAATTCCGCGCAAAAACCGATACAAAAATCCGTTTTACGGCGCTCGGCTTCGAGGTTCAGCCGACCTTTAACTACTACTACACAAACACTCTGATACGCTACGAAAACCCGTGGGGGTGCCTCTTGGCCGTATCGGATTATATGCAGCGGCCGATATATGAGCTTGGCGGCGTTCAGAAATACACCCCGTCCGCCTTCCGTCCGTTCGAGCTTGAAATCAAGGCGGGTGAGACTGTATGGCTCAGCCGCTACATAGACAACTACAGTGTTGTGCCGTGGATGCGGCCCGTTCACCTTCTGACCGACTTTGAAATTCTCTACGGCTGCGCCGATATAAACATTGCCGCGCTTAAAAGCAGCGGCATCGTGGGCGACAGGAGCAGCCACAGTCCTAACGCGGCGCACGGGAAATACTACCGCGACAGGCAGTACAAGGGCGTTGCAGACTCCCTTCCGTCCGTTACCGCAAGACTGAATTATGAGATAGACGACAGCACCGCAGACGGCGAGCGGCTGCCCGTCAGAGTGTATAACCAGTATGTGCCGGAGGGCAGCGAAACCGATACGTGGATTACGCACATCAATCCGCAAAACGACAAGAATATCAAACGTATTTCCGCAGAGAGCGATATACTTGACATGGAATACTTCGATCCGTCAAAGAAATCTCTTTACGGCGAGAACGTCCCTGCAGAGGACCGGAACAGCATATGGCTGTTTGACACAAGACACAGCGACACAAAATACTACGAGCCGGGCGGCGGCGCGGCAGATAAAGCGGATTTTGCGCCGAATTACGAGCTTTCCACATTCAAGGACAATTCAAAACCGAGCGCCAACCTTGCCAACTACTGTGTAAAAACCAATTATGAGGTAACGGTCAAAAACAGCGGAAAAAACACAAGATTTTTTAATTATGCGGCGCAGACAACCGCGGGGATCGTTGTTTCTGTCAGGGACGAAAACGGACGGTACACAGATGGTCACGCCGTTCAGAAAATGTACCGTGACAAGCAGCAGGAGGACACCCTCGCGTCAATAGAGCTGCCGCCGAATGCCGAAACCAAATTCACCGTTGAGGTTTTTCTTCCGATAAATTATGTCGGCGGAATCAAAAATTCGTTTATAATAACTGACAAAAAGGCGAACCTTGAGTTTCCCGAGGATATGAGGGCAAGCTGCGTTATCGACCGCAGCTATACGGGTCACAATTTTGTCCGTACGGCAAACGGCACGCTTCGGGTATCGGATGACGGCGCCGAGTGGCGCACCGTGGAATTGTCGGACGATGTGAAAAAAATATTTGACGGCAACTCCGATAACTACAAAATATACTATGCAAACGGCCGTTACGCGCTGATGTGGGACGCGTTTGTCCCCACGCCCGCATACTATACGCCGTATCTTCGCTATAAAACGGAGATGTATTTTCTTGACGAGGACTTTACCCTTGCAAAAACAGTGAAATTTGACGCATACCCGGAGGATATACGCTATACAAACGGCAGCTGGTACGTCAAAACCGCCGAAAAGACGCTTGTTTCGGAGGATTTGGAGAGCTGGCGCGAATGGGAGCATAAGGAATACAACCTTCCGATAGAATGCGGCAACATAACGCTTGCGACAAAGACGGGCGGCGAAACTTATCTCTCACCCGACGGCGGCAAAAACTTCTACCGCATAGCCTACCGCGCCGACGTGCGGCCGCCGCGGTATATTGAGTCTTTGGGCGAACTGTTCTTTTGGGCAGAGGACAAATATATCTATCTGTCGCGCGACGGCGTAGAGTGGACGCGGCTTGAATGTCACGAAAAGATAAAGAGCATTGCCGCGGTAAACGGCAGCTTTATCATAAACGGCGGCGAAAAAATCGTGATTCCGGATGTTCCCGTATACACCCTTGCCGTAATTGACGGCGAGGTCATACAGTACGACAAGCAGGTGCAAAATACCGCGGCGGGTATAAAGGTCCCGCTTGAAATGTCAATGGAGAAAATCGGTGCGGAGTACAAATACGATGAAAAAACGAAGTCCGTCACCGTAAAATACGGAAAAACGGAGCTTGAAATGAGTGTCGGCTCAAACCGTCTTTTGGTAAACGGTAAAAAAACATATATGAAATCAAGCGTTCAGTATGAACACAGCCGCGTTTTTGTGCCGCTTGACGAGGTTTTTGCCGCGCTCGGATACGATACGGAGTATTTTGAAAACGCCAAAACCGCGGTCGTCAGCAAAACGCAGCCGCACACGGATAAGCAAAGCTCCGCGCAATGAATTTAAAATAACGCTTACCAAATCCAAAGTCCCGCGCCGACCGTAGGGCAATCCATTATTTTGTGTAAACCTCAAAATTTACTCCAAAATGATAATACAATCTAAATAGTTTTTGCGAGCTAAAGGTCGGTTTATGGCTTTCAGTCAATAACTATAATTTAGCATGAAATTACCGGCAAGTCAAGGGCGTCCTCGTAAGAGGACGCCCTTGGTTTGTCTGTTATTTTAAGCATACGGGTTGATTTATGCGGCGTAATATGCTACAATAGGTATAACTGAAATCGGAGGTGGTCTTTATGAAGGAAAGCAAGACCTCAAACTGTGATATGTGCGCATATTACGATTATGACGACGAGCTGGAATGTTATGTCTGCGGCGTGAACATGGACGAGGACGACGTTGTGGGGTTTATGTCAAACAGTCGGCGCGGCTGTCCGTACTTCGTGCTTTACGATGAATACAAAATTGTCCGAAAACAAAACTGATAAAAGCCGAAATATGCCTGAGCTGTACGCGCTTCGGCATATTCGGACTATTCTTTTTCGGCTGCGGGGATTATAGGGGGTGGCAATCTTGAAGAAGGAATACGGCGGTTTTTTATTCACCAAAAGAAATACGGAAATTGTGAAGGGCGCGGCGATACTGCTCATGCTTTTTCACCACCTGTTCGGGTTTCCTGAATGGCTGACCGAGGGTGTTTCGTATATCGGAATCCCGCTCCGCGCCAACACGCTTGAATATGTAATCGGAAAATTCGGTCACATTTGCGTTGCACTTTTTGCCTTTATCACCGGCTACGGAATGTATTTTTCCTACCGAAAAGGCGGGGTTTTTAAAAAATCGGTTAAAAAAGGCGCGGAATTTCTTGTTTCATACTGGCTGATAATGTTCGGAATCATGATTCCGATAAATCTTATACTCGGTAAAACAGACCTGACCGCCGCAAAAATTTTTGCCAATATGTTCGGCATAGAAAATGACATTGTGTCCTTTGCGTGGTATGTACGGTTTTATCTTGCTGTTCTTATAACGCTGCCGCTTTTTTATCGGCTGATGTCCGAACGCTCCGCGCTGACCGCGGCGCTCTTTATTGTGCTGCCGCCGCTTGCGCGTGCCGCAATCGGCTCTGTGCGCACCGACTCCGAATTTTGGGGGCAAGTAATATACCTTGCGCAGGAATATTTTCTTTGGATTCCGTGCGTGCTGCTTGGAATGTGCTTTGCCAAATACGGCTTTTTTGAAAAAACCGACCGCGCGGCGGAAAGATTGGGGATATTCAAAATACCGTTTTTGATAATCGTTCTTGCGATAATATTTTATATGAAGGCTTACAAAAACATTATGTTTTTTGATAACCTTTCCCCTGATTTTCTGTATGCGGCGCTGTTTATCTATATTTTGTGCAGCCTTATTAACTTACTGCCGCATTTTGCGGGCGACATTTTGGTATTTCTCGGCGGACACAGCATGAACATTTGGTTTTTACATTCGGCATTCTTTTTCAGAACCTCCGAGCTTATGCAATACGCGTATCTGCCGCGATTTTCGGCGCTTATCGTGATTTGGGTTCTACTCATTACCGTGCCGTTGTCATGCGCTCTGAAATTTGTAACCGCGCATATTTTCAGAATTTTTGAAAACGGCAGCCGACCGCAAAACAGCCACAATGCAGGCACGCTTCACGGATAAACGGCAAAATCGTATACCCTTTACAAAATAATCGACAACAGATTTTGATATGATATCACACTGCAAAAACTATGCCGTGTACATCTTGGGTCACACATCAAAACCCGCCCCGCAAAACCGAAAATTGGTTTTGGGGGGGGGAGATTCCGT
>URZD01000121.1 GCA_900552305.1 uncultured Eubacteriales bacterium | reverse complement strand
GGTTTTTAAAACCGTTTTGGCGCGTTTTTTGTGCGCGGCTATAAAAAAGGGGTGCGGCAAAATGGTTTAATTTTGCTGCTCCCAAATACTTGTAAAGTACACTGCGAGTATAAATCAGCTATACTTCGGCGCGGAAATCTCCCCTGTCAACGGCGATTTCATAGCCTATGCTTTTAACTCGGTTTTCAAGGCACAAACGGCACTCCGCCGCCTCGTCGCCGGTGCAGATTTTATTGTCATAGAGCGAATATTTTTCACGCACGCCGACAGGCGAAAGATTCGGCATAACCACGTTTGCCCCGGAAAGTATGCCTTTTTCACGACCGCTCGGGTCGATTGTTCCGAGCGCGGTGGTTGACGGCAACAGCACGTTTTTCAGCATTATGCGAACGAGTGCGAGAAGGAACAGCGTCAACCGCAAACCGCCCTGCGGCATATCCCGAAAAGGCGTGTCCTTGTGCGGAATAAACGGACCGATACCAACCATGTGCGGCTTGAATTCAGATATAAAGCGCAAATCGTTTGCCAAGTCCGAAAACGTCTGATACGGTGAGCCGACCATAAAGCCGCAGCCGACCTGAAAACCGATTTCCTTTAGGTCGTGCAGACACCTCATTCTGTTTTCAAGGGTCTGGTCGGCGGGGTGCAGCTTTGAATAATGGGTCGGACTTGCCGTTTCGTGGCGCAGTAAATACCGGTCTGTTCCCGCCTTAAAATAACGCTCGTAGGAGCTGCGCTCCTTTTCGCCTATTGAAAGGGTTATGGCGCAGTCGGGGTAACGCGACTTGATTTCGCTCACAATTTCGCAGATTTTATCGTCCGTAAAATACGCATCCTCGCCGCCTTGCAGCACAAAGGTGCGAAAGCCCAAGCCGTAGCCGTTTTCGCAGCAGGAGAGAATTTCCGCGGTTGAAAGTCGGTAACGGTCGGCGTTGCGGTTGTCGCGGCGCAGTCCGCAGTAAAGGCAGTTTTGGCGGCAGACGTTGGTGAACTCGATAAGTCCGCGTATAAAGATTTTGTTTCCGTAGTATTCGGCGGCGATTTTGCGGGCGCGGGTTCTTGCGCGTTCAAGGTCTGCGTCCGTAAAGGCGGACAGCAGCGCGCAAAACTCACCGTGCGAAAGTCCGCCGTTTTGTTCAAGTTTTTGCAAAAGCTCCGGGTTTGTCATACTTATATACTCCTTGCGTGTAAATCGTGCGGTATTTCAAATTACCTGTGCAGCAAGAGCTGCCGCGCCGCACTTACTTGAAAATATCGCTTAAATCATGCTGCCGCATGAGGTGTCTGCGTCGTCGCCGACGTACAGTTCGGGAAACATTCCCATTGACGAAACAGGCTCGCCGCCCATGCGGAGGTGGGAAACGTCGCCAAAGCCGCAGCAGCGGAAAATAACCTCGCCAAGCCTGCGCTCCTCTGTTCTCATGGTTGTTACGGCTGGCGGCGGCCTGGTTAAAACCTTCCCCCGTGGGGCATGTTAAAGCCTTGCCACAGCAGCACGGGCGAGATTCCCGTAAGGTGCGAAACCAAAATGCTGCCAAGCGCGAAATGGCAGAAAAATGCAATTGTGCGGTCGGAATTTTCACCTTTGTAAATCAAGCCGTCACGCTCTAAACCGTAGTTTTTTTTCATTACGTTATCAAATTCGGCGGTGACGCGTCTGTATTCGTCCGCTGCGCCGCCCTTGACCACGGCGGGGTTGCCGAGCCAGCCGTCAAGGGTGAAATAGCCGTCCGATGATTGCCATACGCGCGGCAGTATGTCCCACGGCAACGGTCTTTCGCCCTCGGGGACCGCGAGCTTGCCGCCAAATTCGCGCAGCCAGTCGCAGTTTTCCGCACTCAAACCGCTTTTTTCAAGAAACGGCTTTGCGGTCGCCTGCGCCCTGCCCATCGTGGAACAGTATACATCGGATATGTTAAGGCTCATAAGGAACTGTGACAAAAGCTCCGCTTCGCAAAAACCCTTCTCTGTAAGGCTGTCAACGCTGTAGTCAGGCTCTGCGTGGCGTATGATAAGTATTTTCATTCTGAATTACTTCCTTCCGTTTATATTATTGTCCGTTTTCCGTGCCGCTGTCGTTTAAAAGGCGTTCAAGCTCCTTTGCGGCAATGCTGAGGCTTCGGTCGCGGCGCTTAACCGTGCAGATATGCCGCACGGGGATTTCTTCTTCAAGGTCAATCACGTTTACGCTGTTCATGTTCTTTAAAAAATCGGTCGGAATAAAGCCTATACCGAGATCCGATTCAATCATCGGCAGAATATGGTCGGCGGTCGCCGCCTCGATATCAGGTGCGAACGCGACCCCATGCTCCGAGAAGAACTCCGAATAGAACTCATGCGTTTTTGTGTGTGCGCCGAGCGAGATTATCGGGTACATGGCAAGCTCTTTAAGCGTGACCTTCCGTTCAAGCAGCCGGGCAAACCTGTCGGAGCAGACAGCAACCTCGCGAAACGATTTAAGCCGCCGCTCTGTCAGCGTGGAGGATTTTACCGTAGGCGTGGTGACAACCGCAAGGTCAACAAGACCGTTTTCAAGCGCCGCGATTGCCTCCGGTGTCGAGTGGTTTGTTATGTGAATACGCACGCCGGGGTACAGGGTGCGGTATTTTTTCAGTATCGGCAGCAGCAGCGAACGCAGCGCGACCTCGCTTGCGCCTATGGACACAATTCCGCTTTGAAGGCTCTTGTTCAGCGAGATTTCCTCCTCCGCGGATTCGATATGCTCAAACGCAATTCTGACGTGAGCATACAGCTTTTCGCCCTCCGGAGTGAGCGTTACGCCGCGGTTGCTGCGCACGAACAGGCTGCACCCGAGCGCGTCCTCCAAAAGCCGCACCGTGCGCGTGATGTTAGGCTGATTGCTGAGCAAAACCTTTGACGCCTGTGTGAATTTTTTGTATTTCGCTACATAATAGAATACGCGGTAGTAGTCATAGCTTATGTTCATTGCTGACCTCCATGTATGCTGAATGTCTTTTATATGTCAAAAATATATAGTTACAATATCAATTAAATATTTTACATATATCTGCAAAACTATTATAATATAATAAGTGTAAAAAGTCAAGAGAAAGGGGTATTTTTTGTGGAATATGCAAAGTGCAGCCGTGAGGAGCTGGAAAAAATACTTGAAGCCGAGAGGGCAAGACTTGAGGAAATAAACGGAAAGAATCTTAAACTGGATTTGTCAAGGGGAAAGCCGTCGGCGGATCAGCTGGAGCTGTCAATGGAGATGCTTTCGACCGTTGAGGCGGGCAGCGTACTTGATTCGGAGTGCGGAACCGATTGCCGCAACTACGGTATGCCGGACGGAATACCGGAGGCAAGGCGGCTTATGGCGCACATGATGGGTACACATTCCGCGTACACCATGGTTATGGGTAACAGCAGCCTTACGATAATGTATGCGGTTATCAGCCATGCGATGACGCACGGAATACTCGGCGAAAAGCCGTGGTATGAGGTAAAGGACAGAAAGTTCCTGTGCCCCGCGCCCGGCTATGACAGGCATTTTGAGATAACAAGACATTTCGGATTCGAGCTTATAACCGTTCCGATGAAGGAGGACGGTCCCGACATGGATATGGTGGAGGAGCTTGTCCGCGACGGCAGCGTGAAGGGAATCTGGTGCGTGCCTAAGTATCAGAATCCGACCGGCATTACATTCAGCGATGAGGTTGTAAGGCGGTTTGCGGCGTTAAAGCCCGCGGCGAAGGATTTCAGAATATTCTGGGACAACGCCTACTGCGTTCACGGCTTTGACGGAAGCGATGAGATACCGGACATCATAGGCGAGTGCGAGAAGAACTCGAATCCCGATATAGTATACGAATTTTCGTCAACAAGCAAGGTAACCTTCCCCGGCTCGGGAATCGCGGCGGTTGCGGCAAGTCCGGCAAACCTGAACGATATACGCGGATTTCTTAAATATGCCACGATAGGCCCCGATAAGATAAATCAGCTGCGCCACGCGCGGTATTTTAAGAACAGTGCGGGAATAAAGGCACATATGCAAAAGCACGCGGAAATGCTTAAACCGCGCTTTGAGCTTTGCGAAAAGGTGCTGAAGGAGGAGCTTGGCGGACTGGGAATCGCGGAATGGACAAATCCGACAGGCGGCTATTTTATGTCGTTTGATTCGCTCCCGGGATGCGCGGACGAGATTGTCCGCCGCTGTGCGGAAAGCGGAGTTAAGTTCACTCCGGCGGGCGCAACCTTCCCGTACGGACGTGACCCGGAGGATAAAAATATCCGTCTTGCGCCGTCATTCGCGGCAATGGACGAGATAGAGCCTGCTGTGCGCGTTCTTGCGTGCCACACAAAAATAGTCAGCATTGAAAAGCTGCTGAAACAGGCATAGATACCATGCGAAATGCTGCTTGAACAGGCATAGAAATATCAAACGGCGGAACGAAAACGCTGCGGGTTACTAAACAGCGGAATGTGAAACTGCCGCGGCAGTTAAGCGGTATATGCCGCCTTTGACGGTTTGTCGAATTAGGCGGCAAACGGCGGAGATACTGCGTTTTTTGAGGAAAAAATACGGCGGCGAGGGTTTCGGCAGTAAAAAAGTGAAATAAAAACCCGGTCGGGCGCGGGCGGAATTGTTGCAAAAGACTGAATTTGAAAATTTTTGCAATAAAGCTATTGCTTTTTGGCGAAAAATATACTATAATAACTAATGATTGAAAATGATTATTAAAAATATAAAGAAAAGAGGTACTTTGACTATGAAAATTGATTTGACTAAGTACGGGATTAGCGGTGCAACGGAGGTTGTACACAATCCCTCCTATGAAATGCTTTTTGAAGAGGAAACAAAGAGCGGACTTGAAGGCTTTGAAAAAGGTCAGGTAAGTGAGCTTGGTGCGGTAAACGTAATGACCGGTGTATACACGGGCCGTTCGCCTAAGGATAAGTTCATCGTTATGGACGAGAACTCAAAGGACACCGTTTGGTGGACATCGGACGAGTACAAGAACGACAACCACCCCGCAACACAGGAGGCGTGGAAGGCTGTAAAGGATATAGCAATCAAAGAGCTTTCAAACAAGAGACTGTTTGTTGTTGACGCGTTCTGCGGTACAAACAAGGATACCCGCATGGCAATCCGTTTCATCGTTGAGGTTGCATGGCAGGCACACTTTGTTACAAATATGTTTATCAAGCCGACCGCAGAGGAGCTTGAAAACTTTGAGCCTGACTTTGTTGTATACAACGCGTCAAAGGCAAAGGTTGAGAACTATAAGGAGCTTGGTCTGAACTCGGAGACAGCTGTTATGTTCAACATCACAAGCCGCGAGCAGGTTATCGTAAACACATGGTACGGCGGCGAGATGAAGAAGGGTATGTTCTCGATGATGAACTACTATCTGCCGCTCAGAGGTATCGCGTCGATGCACTGCTCGGCAAACACGGATATGGACGGCAAGAACACGGCTATATTCTTCGGACTTTCGGGTACAGGCAAGACAACACTTTCGACCGACCCCAAGAGACTGCTTATCGGCGATGACGAGCACGGCTGGGACGACAACGGCGTATTCAACTTTGAGGGCGGCTGCTATGCAAAGGTTATCAACCTTGACAAAGAGTCAGAGCCGGATATTTACAATGCAATCAAGAGAGACGCGCTTCTTGAGAACGTAACTCTTGACAAGGACGGCAAGATTGACTTTGACGATAAGAGCGTAACGGAGAACACTCGCGTGTCCTATCCGATTAACCACATAAAGAACATTGTTCGCCCGGTTTCTGCGGCTCCCGACGCAAAGAACGTAATATTCCTGTCGGCTGACGCGTTCGGCGTACTTCCGCCGGTTTCAATCCTTACACCGGAGCAGACACAGTACTACTTCCTTTCCGGCTTTACCGCAAAGCTCGCAGGTACAGAGCGCGGCATTACAGAGCCGACGCCGACATTCTCGGCTTGCTTCGGTCAGGCATTTTTGGAGCTGCACCCGACAAAGTATGCGGAGGAGCTTGTTAAGAAGATGCAAAAGAGCGGCGCAAAGGCTTACCTTGTTAACACAGGCTGGAACGGTACAGGCAAGCGTATCTCTATCCGTGACACACGCGGTATTATAGACGCTATACTGAACGGCGACATTGCAAATGCGCCGACAAAGAAGATTCCGTTCTTCAACTTTGAGGTTCCGACAGAGCTGCCGGGCGTTGACAAGAACATCCTTGATCCTCGCGATACCTATGCTGACACTTCCGAATGGGAAACAAAGGCGAAGGATTTGGCAGGCAGATTCATCAAGAACTTTGCAAAGTACGAGGGTAACGAGGCAGGCAAGGCTCTTGTTTCGGCAGGTCCTGAGAAATAATTCGGAGATTTGCTTTAAGGCTTTTACAAAGCGGAATTATTGTTGAAGGCATTTTGCCCAAGCGGTATTCTTGCGGTAAAGGCGGCACAGCTTTGCAGACATTAAACTTTTTGCGAAAAAAGGCGTAAGCCGGTAATGCCCGAAACCTTTCGGATTCGGGCATTTGTCTGCCTAAGCTTTTTTTATAACCAACCTGACCCGCCGAGGAGACCCCCGGCGGGTTTTGTATATGCGCCTTTGAACTAAATCAATACATAAAAAACGCTGTAGGAGGGAACACCCCGCGCACAGCGTTTTTCAGGCT
>URZD01000120.1 GCA_900552305.1 uncultured Eubacteriales bacterium | reverse complement strand
GCCTGACACAACGGCGATTGACTCGGCGGTTGAGCCTATGGGCGATGTTCCGGTATCAAAGGCGGTAACGGTTGAAAAGGCGGCGGCGTCAAAGCCGGCAAGGGCTGAGGGCGAACCTAAGTTCACAAAGGTTGAAATCGTCTGCAAGGAGGCAAGATTTGAAAAGCTCAAGAATGCAATGATGGAGCTTGGTATAACCGGTATGACGGTGGCGCACGTTATGGGTTGCGGTCAGCAGAAGGGCAAGCCGGAGTATTACAGAGGTATTCCGGTTGAAACAAACCTCCTTCCCAAGGTACAGGTTGACATAGTTGTAAGCAAGGTACCGGTAAGGTCGGTAATCGAGACGGCAAAACAGGCTCTTTACACGGGCCACATCGGCGACGGCAAGATATTCGTATACGATGTTGAGAACGTAGTAAAGGTAAGGACGGGCGAAGAAGGATATGACGCATTACAGGACGTTGAATAAAAAATGATAAAAAGCCAAAGGGGCGCTGACAACTCAGCGCCCTTGCAGGCGTAAACAAAACAGGTACATAAAGGCGTTTGAGCAGGGATAAGTAACGCGGAAGTTCGCCGAAAGCGAGCATGGGACGGTGAGAGCCATGCGGGAGTGAAGCCGCGCGAATAACACCCTGCAAGCCGCAATCCGAAAGGGAAAACACGGACGGTTTTTCCGAGTAGGTGCGCCGTGAGCCGCGCGTCAGTCGGCAGGATCTTGAATGAGTTCTGAAAAAGTATAAAAATAGGTGGCACCGCAGGTTACAGCACTTGCCCTATGAGAAAACGCTGAAATTTATTATTTCGGAGGAATTTTATTATGTGTTCTATTATGGGATATTGCGGCAGCAGTGCCGCGTATGATGTGTTTGGCAAAGGCTTTGAGGAAACTGTATCGAGAGGTCCTGACGATTCGAGAATTATCGATACGGGAAAAGGACTTCTCGGCTTTCACAGACTTGCAATTATGGGACTTGACGAGAGCGGAATGCAGCCGTTCGAGCTTGACGGCAGCTATGTGGTATGCAACGGCGAAATCTACGGCTTTGAAAAGCTGAAGAAGGAGCTTTCCGCAAAATATACCTTTAAAAGCGGGTCGGACTGCGAGATTCTTCTGCCTATGTATGCGGAATACGGTACGGATATGTTCAAAATGCTTGACGCGGAGTTTGCGCTTATCATCTATGACGCGAAAGTCGGCGAGTATATCGCGGCGCGCGACCCGATCGGCATACGCCCTCTCTATTACGGATACGATAAGTCGGGAACAATAGTATTCGCAAGCGAGCCGAAAAACCTTGTTTCGGTTTGCGATAAAATAATGCCCTTCCCTCCGGGTCATTATTATAATGAAGGAAAATTTATCTGCTACCGTGACATGACCGAGGTCAAAAGCGTGTGTCATGACGATTTGGAAACCGTCTGCAAAAACATTCATGACAAGCTTGTCAGAGGAATAGAAAAAAGGCTCGTTGCCGACGCAAAGGTAGGCTATCTGCTTTCGGGCGGACTTGACTCGTCCCTTGTGTGTGCTGTCGCGGCAAGAAAGAGCGAAAGACCTATCCGCACGTTCGCGATAGGCATGAGCGAGGACGCGATAGACCTTAAATACGCAAAACAGGTCGCGGACTACATCGGCAGCGACCATACAGAGGTAATCATCACAAAGGATGACGTTCTCGGCGCACTGGACAGCGTTATAAAGCTGCTCGGCACGTTTGACATAACCACAATAAGAGCAAGCATGGGTATGTACCTCTTGTGCAAATACATTCATGAGAAAACGGACATAAGAGTTCTGTTGACGGGCGAGATTTCCGATGAGCTGTTCGGATACAAGTATACCGACTTTGCGCCGAGCGCAGAGGAATTCCAGAAGGAGTCGGAAAAGCGAATCCACGAGCTGCATATGTATGACGTTTTGCGCGCTGACCGCTGCATTTCGGTAAACTCACTGGAGGCGCGCGTTCCGTTCGGCGACCTCGATTTTGTTGAGTATGTCATGGCGATTGACCCCGAGAAAAAGCTGAACACCTACGGCAAGGGCAAATATCTGCTCCGTCATGCCTTTGAGGGCGACTACCTTCCGCACGATATTCTGTACCGCGAAAAGGCGGCGTTTTCCGATGCGGTAGGACATTCCATGGTGTGGTATCTGAAGGATTATGCGGAAAAATTCTATTCGGAGCAGGAATATGAGGAAAAGATACAGAAGTATACTCATGCAAGACCGTTTACAAAGGAGTCGCTGCTCTACCGCGAGATATTCGAGAAATACTATCCGGGTCAGAGCGAGATGATAGTTGACTTCTGGATGCCTAACAAGGCGTGGGAAGGCTGCGACGTTGACGACCCGTCGGCGAGAGTGCTGTCAAACTACGGCGCGAGCGGTATCTGATGCTAAAACGGCAGTTTCGGAAGAAGGAGAGGTTAAGGCGATATGACTCTTAATTTTACAAAAATGCACGGCTGCGGGAACGACTATATATATGTTGACGGCTTTCGCGAGAAGATAGCCGACCCGAACGCCGCGGCGATAAAGCTTTCCGACAGACATTTTTCGGTCGGCGGCGACGGGCTTATCATGGTATGCCCGTCGGACGTTGCGGACGCGAAAATGCGGATGTTCAACGCGGACGGCTCAGAGGGCAAAATGTGCGGAAACGGTGTGCGGTGCGTTGCCAAATTTGTGTACGACAACGGCATATCAAAAAAGAATCCGCTTGAAATAGAAACCCTTTCCGGCATAAAAACAGTGCGGCTGTTTTTCGGCGAGGACGGCACGGTCAGCGGAGCGGCGGTCGATATGGGAAAGCCGGATTTCGAACCGGCGGCGATTCCGATAAGGTCGGAAAAATGTGTTATAGGCGAGAAGGTGACGGTCGGCGGCGAGCCGCGGCGGATAAGTTGCGTAAGCATGGGTAACCCGCACTGCGTGATATTTGTACCCGCGGAGTTTGAGCTTTGGAGCTTTGATATTGAAAAAACAGGCTCCAAAATCGAGTGCGATCCGTTTTTCCCCGAAAAGGCAAATGTGGAGTTCGTGAAAAAAACAGGCGAAAACGCCTTTGAGATGCGTGTATGGGAGCGCGGCAGCGGCGAAACCTTTGCCTGCGGCACGGGCGCGTGCGCCACGGTTGCCGCAGCGTGCAGAAACGGACTGTGCGGCATGAATACCGATGTCCGCGTAAAGCTCAGGGGCGGCGAGCTGACAATAAATTACGGCGAGGACGGCATAAAAATGACCGGCGAGGCGAAAACGGCTTTTCGCGGTACGGTTGAGATATAAGAAAAAACACAGAGTCGGACGTACGGCAGTCGCGGCTCTGTTGTGATGTAAAGCTGAAGGACGAAAGGACGGTATATGCAATGAAGATAAACAAAAACTACCTTAATTTAAAGCAGTCGTATCTGTTCAAGACGATTGCGAAAAAGACCGAGGAATACAAAAACGCGCACCTCGATGCGGACATTATCCGCATGGGTATAGGCGATGTAACCCGCCCGCTGTGCAGTGCGGCGGTTGCGGATATGAAGGCTGCGGCGGAGGAAATGGGCAGCGAAAAGACCTTCCACGGCTATCCGGAGAGCTTTGGCGAGGATTTTCTGATTAAAGCCGTGCAGCGGCACTACAAAAAGCATATAGGGGTTGATGTTGACGGCTCGGAGATTGTTGTGACCTGCGGCGCGAAGGAGGATGTGGCAAACATTCTTGACATATTCGATACCGACAATACCGTATTGATTCCCGACCCGGTATATCCGGTATATTTTGATACCAACGTAATGGTGGGCAGGCGGATAAAGTTCATTTCCGCGAACGAGGGCAACGGATTTTTGCCCATGCCGACCGAGGACGACAAGGCGGATTTGATATATATATGCTCGCCGAACAATCCGACCGGCAGCGCGTACACAAGAGCGCAGCTGGCTGAGTGGGTCGATTTTGCAAAGAGGTGCGGCGCGGTTATTCTCTATGACGCGGCGTATGAGATATTTGTAACCGATAAGGACTGCCCCAGAAGTATTTTTGAGGTGGACGGCGCGCGGGAGTGCGCGATTGAGTTCTGCTCCTTCTCCAAAACCGCGGGATTTACCGGGGTGCGCTGCGGATATACCGTAGTCCCGAAGGAGCTTGAGGCGGACGGAGTAAAGCTCCTTGATCTGTGGAAACGCAGACAGTCAACCAAATTCAACGGAGTTTCCTATGTAGTGCAAAGGGCGGCGGCTGCTGTGTTCACGGACGAAGGCTATGCGGAGATACTGGAGAACATCGAATACTACAGACGGAACACGGACGCGATGATGAGGACGTTTGACGAGCTTGGCATCGACTACTGCGGAGGAAAAAACAGTCCGTATATCTGGCTCAAATGCCCGAACGGCATGAAAAGCTGGGACTTTTTTGACCTTATGCTTGAAAAATGCAATATAATCGGAACGCCGGGCGAGGGCTTCGGCGAAAACGGCGAGGGGTTTTTCCGGCTTTCCGGCTTTGGCAGTAACGAGAAAACCGCCGAGGCGCTGGAGCGGATGAAGGAAAGACTTACATTTTAAGATTCGGGAGAGAAGGACATGGCAGAGATAAGAGAAGAATGTGGAGTTTTCGGCATTTATGCTGGCGCGGACAGCGATGTTGCGCGTGAGGTCTATTACGGTCTTTACGCGCTTCAGCACCGCGGACAGGAATCCTGCGGAATTACGGTCAACGACCGCGGAGTGTTCACCACTCACAAGGATTTGGGGCTGGTGAGCGAGGTGTTTGATGCGCGCACGCTCGATTCGCTCGGTCGGGGCGGCATGGCTATAGGTCATGTGCGCTACGCGACAACAGGCTCGAACGACAGAAACAACGCGCAGCCGCTTGTTGTCAACCACTGCAAGGGCAAGCTGGCGGTTGCGCACAACGGAAATCTGACAAACGCGTATGAGCTGAGAATGGAGTTTGAGCAGACAGGCTCAATTTTCCATACGACCTCGGACACGGAGGTAATTTCCTATGCGATAACGCGCGAACGGCTTAAAACCTCAAGCATAGAGGAGGCGGTCGAGAGGGCGGCAGAGCGGATATGCGGCGCGTACTCGCTGCTTATCATGTCGGCGGCAAAGCTCATTGCGGTAAGGGATAAAAACGGCTTTCGGCCGCTTTGCTACGGCGTGACGGAGGACGGAGCGTATATCGTGGCGTCCGAGAGCTGCGCGCTGAGCGCGGTCGGAGCGCGGTTTGTGCGCGATATTGAGCCGGGCGAAATTCTTGTGTTCGGCAGTGAGGGCATAAAGAGCATAAAAACGCACTGCGGCATGGCAAAGAAGACGTCGTGCCTGTTTGAGTACATCTATTTTGCGCGCCCCGACTCGGTGATTGACGGCGGCTGCGTTCACAAGGCAAGGATAAGGGCGGGCGAGTATCTTGCCGAGGAATATCCTGTCGACGCGGACGTTGTAATCGGAGTTCCCGACTCGGGACTTGACGCGGCGGTCGGCTACTCAAAACGATCGGGTATTCCGTATGAGATAGGAATGATAAAGAATAAATATATAGGAAGGACGTTTATCGCCCCCGGGCAGGACAACCGCGCAAACCAGGTGCGGATAAAGCTCAGTCCGATAGAGAGCGTGGTGCGCGGCAAGCGCATAGTGCTGATTGACGATTCAATCGTGCGCGGAACGACAAGCGCACGGATAGTTGCGCTGCTGCGCGAGGCGGGCGCGGCGGAAATACACATGAGGGTTTCCGCGCCGCCGTTTCTGCATCCGTGCTATTACGGAACGGACATAGATTCGGAGCAAAATCTGATAGCGAACAAGCACTCTGCGGCGGAGATTGCGGAGATGATAGGTGTTGACTCACTCGGGTATCTGAGCGTTGGGGCGGCGAAAAAGATTGCCTACGGCGAGGAGCGCGACTGCTTTTGCGCGGCGTGCTTTGACGGCGCGTATCCGACCGCCTGCCCTTCGCATACCGAAAAGGACAGGTTTGAAAATAAGCTGACAGATTAACCGAAAGAGAATAATCCGAACCCGCCTGAAAAGGCATAATTTCGGCATATTTCGGCTTGTCATCTTTGCAAGGCGTCAGCCTTGCTGCATCTTCCGCACCAAAATCTGCTCAAAATTCTATCCTTTTCAGGTCACAGAATTTTGAGAGAACGGATTTTTGGTTGCGCAAGGCAAAAACGGAGGTAATCCTTGTCGGATTGCCGAGTATTTTAACACAGCGAAAACGGAAATCCGTCTCTCAAAATCGGAGTTCGGATTACTCCCTTTCGGTTAGGCACACGGGAGTTGAATCCGATATGCCCTGTGATTAAAAAATCATCATCTTTTTGAACGCTTACCTTGTAAGGCGGCAATACAAATGCAAAAATCGGTTTTCTGCACGGCTGTTTTGACGGATTGTGCGGGAAATCGGCTGAAACAGGCGGCAAATTTACATTTAAATCCGACTCGTAGCAGATTTCGGGTCGGATTTTTTAATCTTTTTTATAAAAAATTTGCATAAGTCCTTGACAAAAAACCTTATTACAGATAAAATATAATTGTATATTCAAAATTTATATAATACTTATGTTATGAGGTGAGGGTGTGCGTGTTATTTCGGGGTCTGCAAGAGGACTGAAGCTTGCCGCACCTGAGGGACTTGACACCCGCCCGACAACGGACAGGGTAAAGGAGTCCGTGTTCTCCATATTGGGCGGGAAAG
>URZD01000119.1 GCA_900552305.1 uncultured Eubacteriales bacterium | reverse complement strand
GCGATGTTGTCGTATATGCTCATCGGAAACGGATTCGGCTTTTGGAACACCATTCCGATATCGCGCCGCAGCTCGCACACATCGGTTGACGGAGCAAAAATATCCGTGTCGCGGTACTTAACCTCGCCCGTGATTTTTACGCCCGGTATAAGGTCGTTCATACGGTTCAGCGTTTTAAGGAAGGTCGACTTTCCGCAGCCCGACGGCCCTATAAGCGCGTTTATCGTATTCTTTGGGATATTTATATTTATATTTTTAAGCGCCTGGGATTCTCCGTACCACAGACACAAATCCTTTACGGTCATAATGTTATTCATATGCTTCTCCTTTTTGCAAAATACTTGCCGACAAACGTGGCAATAAGGTTAATAACAAGCGTAAGTATCAGCAGAATCGCCGCAATCGCAAACGCCACGCCGAACTCGCCCTGTTCCTTTGCATAGACATAGAGTGCAACCGTCAGCGTCGCACCCGCGCTTCCGAGTCCGTCAATGATGTTGTTCAGCGAGTGCGCAAAACCCGCCGTGAACAAAAGCGCCGCCGACTCGCCGATAATTCTGCCGACCGAGAGAATACAACCCGTAATCACTCCGTCAACGCAGCTCGGCAAAACCACCGTTCTGATAGTCCTCCATTTTCCTGCGCCAAGTCCGAAGGCGCCCTCGCGGTAGCTTTGCGGAACGGTTTTCAGGCTCTCCTGAGTCGTCCGCATAATCGTCGGAAGGTTCATGATGACAAGTGTGAACGCCCCCGCAATAAGCGAGGTCTGCATATCCAAAAACTGACAGAAAAACAACATTCCCACAAGTCCGTATATAATTGACGGTATTCCCGAAAGCGTCTCTGCCGCATACTCTATTATTCCGACAATCCGCTTGTTCTGCGCGTACTCGGTGAGATAAATCGCCGCGCCCACGCCGAGCGGAATCACATACACAAGCGTTGCCAAAACTATGTAGATTGTATTCAGTATATCGGGCAGTATTCCGATTTTGCCCGAAAGATAGCTCGGACTTGTCGAAATCAGCTCTCGGCTTATATTGGGTATGCCCTTGTACAAAACATAGGCTATAAGAAACAGTACAAGAGCGCACGTAAGTCCCGCCGAAATCCACATAAACAGCTTCATTGTGCCGATATACAACCGTCTTTCAAACGACATTTTTTTTCGGAGCATAAAAAATCCAACCTTTCAGCCTTTCAAGTTTTTCAATAAGGGGCAAAACCCCGTCCAATCGCATCTGAGCCTTGCGGCATGGTCTGCCGCCGTTTGGCGCGTCCCGTATTCGGGTGCGAAAGAGCTATATCCTTTGCCGTTATTCCTTTCCCTCTCTTTTGAGAAGGAAGTTCAGCGTTGCGTTTATCAGCATGATAAAAAGGAACAGCACAAGCGCGATCGAAAACAGAGCCTGTCTTTGCAGTCCCGCGGAATACGACATCTCGCTCGCCACCGCCGTGGTAAGAAACCTTACGCTCTGGAACAGCGACGGCATATTCGGCACGTTTCCCGAAACCATCATTACTGCCATCGCCTCGCCTATCGCGCGCCCTACGCCGAGGACAACCGCCGCGGCTATGCCGCTTTTCGCCGCCGGAACGGAAACGCGGAAATACGTTTCGACCGGCGTCGCGCCCAGCGCAAGGGACGCGTCCTCATACTCCTTCGGAACAGCCTCCAGCGCGGTAAGCGAAACCTTTATTATCGACGGCAGAATCATGATTGCAAGCACAACAATCGCTGCCAAAAGGCTTGACCCGTCCGGGACATGGAATATATTTCTTATCCCCGGCACAAGCACAAGCATACCTACCAGACCGTAGACAACCGACGGGATTCCCGCAAGAAGGCTGACTGCCTCCTCCACGACCCCGCGCACTGCCTTTGGCGCGGCTTTTGCGAGGTATACCGCGGTCATAAAACCAATCGGAACGCCTATCAGTATCGCGCCCGCCGTGCCGTAAACACTTGTGAGTATAAACGGAAGGATTCCGAACTGCGGCTCTGCCGCCGTTGACGCCCACGTCCTGCCAAACAGAAACTTCACAAGTCCAATCTCGCGTATCGCGGGGATTCCCGAGATAACAAGGTATACCGTTATCAGCAGAACGCTGCCCACGGTTATCAGACCAAGTATAAGAAACAGACCGTGTACCGCGTTTTCAAACAGCTTTTTCCTGTAAATATTTGTGTTCATCTTATAGACCCCTTAACTTTATTGAAAGAGGGCGCAGCCGCAAGCGGCGCGCCTTCCCTCTGTTCTGCGACATTATTACTTCGCCGATACCGCGCCCGCGTCGGATATAATCTTTGACGCGTCCTTAGATGTTGCGTAGTCGAAGAATGCCTGAGCCGTATCAGAGAGCTTTGTATCCTTCTTTGTTACCAGTACGAACGGTCTTTGGATAACATATGTCGCGTCCTTTACGGCAGCCTCGGTCGGTGCGACTCCGTTTACCGTAACCGTCTTTACGCTGTCCTTTACCGCTGCGAGTGACGCGTAGCCGATTGCGTTCGGGTTCTGTGAAACCGTTGTGATTACATCACCCGTTGAGGTAAGCTCCTGGCGGTATTTGCATTTGTCCTTTGTGTCCGTGATTGACTCAAAGCCGTCTCTTGTACCGCTGCCCGCTTCTCTGCCGATAACCACTATCTCGCCGTCCGAGCCGCCTATCGCGCTCCAGTTTGTAATCTCGCCCGTGTAGATTTTCGCAATATCCTCAACCTTTAAGTCCTTTACCGGATTCCCGGGGTTTACTATAACCGCGATTCCGTCATATGCAAGAACCGTTTCTTCAAGTTCCTTTGCCTTTTCCTCATCCTTCAGCGAACGGCTTGAAAGACCTATGTCGCAGCGACCCTCGGACACTGCCGTGATTCCCGAGCCGGAGCCTGTCGGATTGTATGTAAAGGTCGTACCCTTGTTAATCTCCATGAACGATTCGCCCAACGCGCCGATTACCTTTTCCATCGACGTCGAGCCGTCCGTTGAAACCGAGCCGCTTACCGCCGCCTTGTCCGCTGTGTTTGTGTCCGCCTTCTGCTTGTCGTTCGCGCCGCCGTTTCCGCAGCCCGCGCAAGCCGCGATTGTCATAATCGCACTAAGTACCAATGCCAATGTTTTTTTCATAACTAAAATCTCCTTTTTTTCTCTTTTTCTCTTTACAAACAGAATTATATATCCGAAATGTAAAATCAAAAAGTCTTGTTTTGTAAAATACTTGTGAAATATTTTACATTTAAAAAAAGGAATTTTTTTCAGGCTTGGCGAAACAATATAAATGTAGTCTATTTTACAATGAAAAGGATTTGACAAAACAAATGATGAACAAACAGGAAATTTACGAATATTTAAACAGTCTTGGAATTGAGTACGAAATCACAGAGCACTGCGCGGTTTTCACCATGTCGGAGCTTTGCGACGTTGAGGTCCCGCACCCTGAGGCGGACGCAAAAAATCTGTTTATCCGCGACGATAAACGGCTTAATTACTACCTTATAACCGTGCGCGGCGATAAAAGGGTCAACCTTAAGGACTTTCGCCGCCAAAACGGCACGCGCTCGCTCACCTTTGCCTCGGCGGAGGAACTTGCGGAAATTATGGGGCTTACGCCGGGGTCGGTCACGCCGCTCGGTCTGCTCAACGACCCGGAACGCCGCGTGCAGTTCTTTCTTGACCGCGACTTCCTTACCGAGCCGTATTTAATCGGCATACATCCGTGCGACAACACGGCTACGGTATGGCTCAAAACAGACGACCTTATAAAAATCATAGAAAATCACGGAAATTCGCTGCGGCTTATCGAAATATAAGCTGCAGCTTTTTTATTTTTCGCTGAATGTCTGTAAAAATATCTTTTCAGCGGTGTAATTCTCCGCCGAATACCAACCGAAAACACATTTTTTCGGCAGATTTGGCTCACATTCCGCCGAATATCAATTTTTCCGTCAGCTGTTTGGAACGCTGAATTACCGCTCCCGACACCAAAATCGTTACAACGGTACACAGACCCACGCTGCCGCCCATTGCCGCGCCGAGCAAAACCACCGCCGCGTCAAGAGCCATTCTTACATATGCCGTGCGAAATCCGTTCCGCTCCGCAATCGCAAACGTGACCGCCTCGTACGAGCCGCGGCCGAGATTTGCCGCGGCATACATTCCCGTACCCGCTCCGAACAGCAATATCCCGCCAAGCATTATAAAAAAGTTCAGCACGCCACTCGCGGTTTCATAATTCGCCGAGAATATATCCACAAAGCCGCTGTAAAATATCTGATACAGCACCGTGCCGATATGTATTTGCTTTCTGTCATAAAAGAACGCAAACAAAATCATAACCGCCGCCACAACAGCTGACGCGGTGCCTATGCTCATATTAAGGCACTTTGCCGTCCCCTGCCAAAGCACGGCAAGCGTTGCGCCGCCAAACCCCGCGTTTATCGCAATGCTTATTCCGAACGCGGAGATAATTGCTCCGATTATTATTACAGTAATTTTTTTCGCATACTCCGTTTTTTTCATTTTGTCCTTCCTCCCGTACCGCATCCGCATGGCCTATGCGCAAACACATAATTGAACAGTACCGCGGGCGCATGGCTGAACCCCGGCGCAAACGCTTGATCATGAATATCGCGAACATAAAATTAAACCGTACTGCGCCCGCATAACCGACACAACCCCCGAAGCTCTGACCTTCGGGGGTTTATCATTGCACCGTTTTACGCGGTGCAGTATTTTTTTTGTTAATTTATCCTACGCTCTTGCGCGCTCGAACTCGTCCTCAATCTCCTTTGACGGAGCTTTTGTTAAAAGGCTTACGATTACGATTACCGCAATGCTTACGATAAACGCGGGGAGCAGCTCATAAACGCCGAACACTCCGCCGATAGGCTTAATCAGGTACTTCCATACAAATACCATAACTCCGCCCGCAACCATGCCGGAGATTGCGCCCGGCAGCGTTGTACGTTTCCAGAACAGCGAGCAGATAACAAGCGGACCGAAGCCTGCACCGAATCCCGCCCACGCGAACGACACGATTCCGAAAATCGAGCTTTCAGGATCTCTTGCAATGAACACGCCGAGAATCGCAATGCCCACAACCGTCAGTCTTGCCGCAAGCATACTCTGCTTTTCGGTCAGTTTAAGATTCAGCTTTTCCTGCAATATATTCTGCGAAACGCTTGACGACGCCGCAAGCAGCTGTGAATCCGCGGTTGACATCGTACTTGCCAAAATTCCCGAAAGAACAAGTCCCGCAAGCAGAGCCGGCGCGATACCGTATGTCGAAAGCAGGTGTGCGATACGGATTATAACCGTCTCGGTATCCGCATTGCTAAGGCTCTCTATTACACCCGCCGCGCTCAGCGCCTTGCCCGCAAGACCGATGCCCACCGCAACCGCCATAGCGATTACAACCCATACAGAGGCAACGCGTCTTGAAAGCTTAAGGTTTTTCTCATCGTCTATCGCCATGAATCTAAGCAGAATATGCGGCATACCGAAGTAACCGAGACCCCACGAAACGGTTGTTATTATATGAAGGAAATTATAAGGCGTGCTTGCGCCCGTTTCGGGAACATACGAATTTGTGAACGAAAGGTAACCCGCAAGCGACTTCGCATTGTCCATTACCGCGCCGATACCGCCGGCACTTGCCGTGGCAAAGAACAGCACCGCAAAAATCGCAATCGTCATAATTATGCTCTGAATAAAGTCGGTTATGGACGCCGCAAGGAATCCTCCCGCCGCGGTATAGCCAACGATAACAACCGCAGAAATTATCATTGCCGTCATATAGTTCATGCCGAACAGCGATGAAAACAGCTTTCCGCAGGCAGCAAACCCCGACGCTGTGTACGGTATAAAGAACACGATTATTATAACCGCCGCAATCGTTGAAAGAATACTCTTTTTATCGTGAAAACGCTTTGAGAAAAATTCCGGAATGGTAATCGCATTCAGAATATGCGTATAACGGCGCAGTCTTTTTGACGTAAACAGCCAGTTGAGGTATGTACCGACAGCCAGTCCGATAACCGTCCAGCCTACGTCAGCCACACCCGAAAGGTACGCAAGACCCGGAAGTCCCATAAGCAAATAGCTCGACATATCGGACGCCTCCGCGCTCATCGCCGTAACAAGCGGTCCGAGCGTTCTTCCGCCGAGGTAGAAATCCGACGTCGAATCGTTTTTCTTTGAATAATAGATGCCTATCAGCAGCATACCGATAAGGTAAACCACAATAGTAATAAAAATACATATATTTTGTGTAGTGAACATTTGTAAAACTCCTAAACTGATTGAATTTCTTACCGACCGATATGTGCCGCAGCCGCGGCGCACACCCGTCCGAGGATTGAATATCGTTCGTACTGCCCTCCAATCCGACAATTTTATCAATTTCCCCAAAATTTGTATCGGGTTTCTCCCTCCCGAAACGAATATACAGATTATTTTATCACATTTTTCGCCAAAATGCAATATTTTTGACATTTTTTATTCAAATTTTCATTTTATGTATAAAAACCTACCGCTCCGCACAGCAGTCTATATACTCTTTTTTGTAATATTTAAGGTTTTCGATAACCGCGCCGTCAATGCGCTCGCCGCAGACTATAAGCGGAATTGCCGGGGGGCAGCCTATATGCGTCTGCGCGCATATTCTTCCCTCCGCCTTGTCAAGCGGCGTTCTTTCCGCACAGCGTAAAACCGCCTCGCGCGGCGAAATTACCTTCTTCGGTCTTGGCACGGGCGG
>URZD01000118.1 GCA_900552305.1 uncultured Eubacteriales bacterium | reverse complement strand
TCGTGGTTTTATTCAAATATTGGCTCAAGTAATACAAAAATCGGTTGCAACTTTGAGTTTGCAACCGATTTTGTCTACAGTCTGACGCGGCACGGAATTTTTCCGTGCCGCGCCAAATAAAACAGGTGGATTTATCTGCGTTTAATTCTATTTTAACGAATCGAGGTAGTCCTCCAGATTACTTTTTATTACAGTTACGCGCGGTCCGTAAATTACCTGCACGCCGGAGCCACTTTTTATCACCGCCGACGCGCCGCTTTCTTTAAGCAAGGCGTCATTTACAAGTCCGCCGTTTTTGACGGTAACGCGCAGTCTTGTTGCGCAGCAGTCGAGGTTTGCAAGGTTATCCTTGCCGCCGAGACCTTCAAGAATTAGTGCGGACCGGTCTGTCTTTGCCGCGTCGACATCCTTTCTGGTATACAGCTTTGTTTCCGTCATGTCATCCTCACGACCCGGAGTTATAAAGTCGAATTTCTTTATCAGCAGCATAAATACAAAGTAGTACACAATAAAGTAGATTATTCCGACCCAGATAATATTTACCCAATGCGTTTTTGCGTTACCTTGGAGTATTCCGAAAAGGAAAAGGTCGATTACGCCGCCGGAAAAGGTCATTCCGACTCCGACATTCAAAATGTGCATAAGCATATAGGCAAGTCCGGCAAACACGCAGTGTATAACGTAAAGCAGCGGCGCAACGAACAGAAATGTAAATTCCAGCGGCTCCGTTATACCCGTTATAATAGAAGTGAGCGCGGCGGAAAGCAAAAGACCGCCCGCAACTTTTTTCTTTGACGGCTTTGCAGTGGAATACATCGCAAGCGCCGCGCCCGGCAGACCGAATATCATAAGCGGAAACTTTCCGCTCATAAAACGGGTTGCCTCAACGGAAAACTCATTCACATTCGGGGATGCAAGCTGGGCAAAAAAGATGTTTTGCGCTCCTGCGACCGTTTGACCGTCAACAGCCATTGTGCCGCCAAGACCTGTCTGCCAGAACGGCATATAAAATACATGGTGCAGACCGAACGGAATGAGCGCGCGCTCTATTGTACCGTATATAAACGTGCCGAAGTAGCCCGACCCGAGCACAAGATTTCCGAGCGAGTATATTCCTTTTTGGATATACGGCCAGATAAAATACATCAATGCTCCGACAATTATAAAAACAAAGGTTGATATTATCGGGATAAATCTGACGCCGCCGAAAAATGAGATAACGGTCGGCAGCTGAATTTTGTAAAATCGGTTATGGAGTGCCGCGACCCCAAGACCGACTATGATTCCGCCGAAAACGCCCATTTCAAGCGATGGGATTCCGACAACATCCGAAACTGTACCCGAGAGCATTGCTCCCGATTCAAGCTGACCGTTTATGTCAAGCAGGGTTGAAATTGTCTGGTGCATGATAAAGAACGCAATGGCGGCGGACAGCACTGCCGTACCTTGCTCCTTTTCTGCCATGCCGAGGGCAACACCCATAGCGAAAATAATCGGCAGATTGGAAAAAACAATATTTCCCGTCTGCGCAAGAATCTGCATTATCGAATGAAGAAATGTCCCCTCGCCGAGAAACTTTTCAAGGTGATATGCGGAAATGGTGGTTGCGTTTGTAAGGGATGAGCCTATGCCGAGTAGCAGTCCGGCAATCGGCAAAAGCGCAATCGGAAGCATAAACGAGCGTCCGACGCGCTGCAGTACGCTGAAAAGCGCGTTTTCTTTCTTTTCTTTCATAGCTGATGTTCCTTTCATTTATAGTTTGTATATAAAAACGGGCGCGCCCGCAGCTGCGTTTTTTTGCTCGCTGACCGAAAAACTTTTCAAGTGGTCGGAATTTGTAATCACGACAACGGTTACGGTTTTGTAGCCGCTTTCCGATATTTTTTTCAAATCCGCTGTTGCAAGGGGCGTACCTACGTTCACCTTGTCACCGCGGTGTACCTGTGCGGTAAAACCGCTGCCCTTCAGCTCAACCGTATCAATACCGATATGAACAAGTATTTCCAGTCCGTCATCGCTTGTAATGCAGTAGGCGTGCAGAGTTTCCGACACCTCGGTAACCGTGCCGTTTGCCGGACTGACAATGCTGCCGTTATCGGGAATAACTGCAAAGCCCTCGCCGAGAATTTTCTGCGAAAATACTTGGTCGGGAACCTTGTCAATGCCGATTATCTCGCCGGAAACCGGCGCTGCAAGAGTTTTTTCTTTTTTTAAGATACCAAACATATATGAAATCCTTTCTCAGTAAAATTTTTTATGCAAAAAAACAGATACGTCAGTCAAGACCGCGGATTTTTTCGCGCAGGCGAAGGATGTACGACGGCGAAACCGACAGCTCGTCAACGCCCATTTTGAGGAAGGCTTCGGTAAGCGTCATGTCCGCGGCAAGCTCGCCGCAGATACCAGCCCATATTCCGTGCCTGTGAGCGTTTTGGACGGTTGTTTCAATCAGCCGCAGCAGCGCCGGGTGGTGCGGGTCGAAAAAGCGGTCGAGGCTATGGTTTTGACGGTCGATTGCAAGAGTGTACTGTGTTAAATCGTTTGTTCCTATACTGAAAAAGTCAACCTCCGGCGCAAGAAGGTTGCTTATTACGGCAGCGGCGGGCGTTTCAATCATTATTCCGACTTCGATATTTTGCTTAAAAGGGATGCCTTCGAGAGAAAGCTCCTTTTTTATCTCGTCAAGAATTTTTTTTGCCGCTCTTACCTCGTCAACAGAGATTATCATAGGAAACATGATTGCGATATTTCCGTAGGCAGAAGCGCGGAGGAGGGCGCGCAGTTGCGTTTTAAATATTTCCTCACGCGAAAGGCATATGCGTATCGCACGGAATCCCAAGGCAGGATTTTCCTCCTCAGGCAGCTCAAAATAGTCAATTTTCTTGTCCGCGCCTATGTCAAGCGTTCGTACGATAAGTGGTTTTCCGCCTATTTTTTCCGCTGCGTCGCGGTATTTGAGAAACTGCTCGTCCTCGGTTGGAAAACGGTCTTTTTCAAGATATATAAATTCGCTGCGGAAAAGTCCGATTCCGCCCGCATCATTGGCTATCACGGCAGGAACGTCATGCGGGTCGCCGATGTTTGCATATACCCTGACGCTTTTGCCGCTTTTTGTTTCGTTCGGCTTGCCCTTCAGGCGGAGCAGCAGCTGATTGTGTTCTTCGTCGAGCTTTTTGCGGATTTTAAAATCGATAATTTTATCGTCATCGGGGTTTATATACAGTATTCCGCTGCTGCCGTCAAGTATGGCGGTTTTACCGTCGTGAGAAAGGTCTATTTCACCCGTGCCTATAAGCGCGGGGATGTTCATTGTCCGCGCCAGAATAGCGGTATGCGAGGTCTGCGACCCTCCGAAGGTTACAAACCCGACAATTTTTTCCTTGTCAAGCTGAACTGTTTCACTCGGCGTCAGGTCGTCCGCAACTATTATAACAGGCTCCGTGAGCGTGCGTTCGCGGCTGTGTTCACCTTCGAGTATCTTTATAAGCCGCAGAGAAATATCGTGAACGTCCGCCGGGCGTGCGTTCATGTATTCATTATCCATTTCCGAAAATGTCTTGGCAAACAGATCGGAGGTGCGGCTTACCGCGTATTCCGCATTCACAAGCTGTGTTGCGATTGTGTTTTCGATTGCGCCGAGGTAATCCGTGTCCTCAAGCATCAGCTTGTGTATCTGAAAAATCTGCGCATTTGCTTCGCCAACCTCTCCGCAGGCTTTATCGTAAAGGCTGTCCAGCTCGCGGGTTGCATCGGCACAGGCGGAGCGAAAACGCTCGATTTCGCTGTTCGAATCAGTGATTTTTCTGCGTTTTACAGTGCCGCCTCCGTGGTTGTAAAAAAATAATTTTCCCATTGCTATGGCGTTATACACGCTTTTTCCGTTAATTTCTGTCATCAGAATATAGTCCTTTCAAAAAGAGCATTTTCGTATTCTATTATGGACGTATATAAGGTTAAAAATACATTAAACGTAATTTTCTGTTTTCTTTAGGACAAAATATGCCAATAGTACATAATGAATTTTGTTGAAAATGCACAGAGGTTTAAATAAATGTTAAAAAATTATAAAAAAAACTTGCAAAATTCAGCGTTTTGTTATAAAATAGAGGATATAATAAAGGCTAAAAAATAAGCTTAGATTGGGGAGGAATTATTTATGAAAAGAATACTTGCATTGGTAATGGCGTTTACGCTTGCCGCTATGTGTCTTACGGCTTGCGGCGGTGGCGGCAATAACGCAGGTACGGACAACGGCGATGTAATCAAAATCGGTGTGTTTGAGCCTACAACGGGCGAGAACGGCGGCGGCGGTGTACAGGAGGTACTCGGTGCGCGCTACGCAAACTCTATCAGAAGCACGGTTACCGTCGGCGGCAAGGAATACAAGATTGAGCTTGTCGAGGTGGACAACCAGTCCGATAAGTCGGCTGCGGTAACGGCTGCACAGACTCTTGTTTCCAACGGCGTTAAGGCTGTTATCGGCTCATACGGCAGCGGCGTTTCCATCGCTGCGGGATCGACCTTTGCTGACGCAAAGATTCCGGCGGTTGGCTGCTCATGCACAAATCCGCAGGTTACGGCGGGAAATGACTACTATTTCAGAGTTTGCTTCCTTGATCCGTTCCAGGGTACCGTAATGGCTAACTATGCAGGAATAACAAAAGAATGCAAGACGGCTGCTGTTATTTCTCAGAACGGTGACGACTACTCAACAGGTCTTGCAAACTACTTCAAGTCCGCATACAAGGGCGACCTCGTTTATGAGGGAACATATAACACAAACGAGTCTGACTTTAACGCGATTCTTACGGCTGCAAAGGCAAAGAATCCCGAGGTTATCTTCTGCCCGTCATCAATCGCGACAGCGGGTCTTGTAATCAAGCAGGCAAGAGAGCTTGGCATCACCTGTCCGATTATGGCAGGCGACACCTGGGAGAACGAAACAATTATCCAGAACGCGGGCGCAGAGAACTGCGAGGGAGTTACTTTCTCGACATTCTTTGATGAAAATGACCCGACAGCTGCGGACTTCGTTAAAGGCTTTAAGGAATATCTCAATTCCGACAGCAAGAATATAAAGCTCAACGGCGGCTCTGACGGTGTTGCGGCGGTTTCGGCTCTTGGCTACGACACATACAATGTAATTGTTGACGCGATAGAGAAGGCTGATTCTACAGATTCAACCGCAATCCGCGATGCGCTTGCACAGCTCAAGACAACAGGCGTAACAGGTGACCTTTCATTTGATGAAAACGGCGATGCAAACAAGAATATGGCATACATCAAGACCGTAAAGGGCGGCAAGTTCGTATTTATCGGAACCCAGAGTACAGACGGTAAATTTACCGCTGTTGACTAAACGGTTATTAGCGGAATCGACAACACACGCTCTGTCGGAAAACAGAGCGTGTGTCGGTTATCCGTCACTTGGGATTACCGCAACGGCTTGAAGGTTTCAAGGGTTGCGGTATCGGCAGAAACGGCGAGGCATAGGTGCTTGCCTTGCTGTTTTTTGTTTTTAAGTTTATACTTATAAATATACATTTTGCGGAATAAAACCCGCGACGGAAATATTAAAGGTACGCCGGTTTGTTATAAAAAACTACACGGCTCGGCGTTCCGTACACGAATTAAGGGGGTATCCGACCCATGGATGCATTTTTACAAAACTGTTTAAACGGTTTGTCCATCGGCAGCAGCTATGCGCTGATTGCCATAGGCTATACGATGGTTTACGGTATCCTGCGACTTATAAATTTCGCACACGGCGATATATTTATGATGGCGGGTTACTTTATGATTATTGCCATGACAGATTTTCTTTTGCCGTGGTATGTTTCGCTTATAATAGTTATTTCGGCAACTATTTTGCTCGGTGTTCTGACCGAGAAAATCGCTTATAAGCCGCTCAGGTCAGCTCCGAGAATGTCGGTTATGATATCGGCTATCGGCGTTTCGTACCTGCTTCAGAATTTGGCTACTTATCTCTTTTCGGCATTGCCGAAGCCCTATCCGCAGATAGGTTTTTTGAATACGAAAATTACAATCGGTAATCTTTCTACTTCACTTGTAACATTTATCACACCGGTTTTAACCATAATAATAGTTTTGGCGCTTGTTTTTCTTGTAAACAAAACAAAAATCGGAATGGCAATGCGTGCCGTATCCAAGGATTTTGAGGTTGCAAGACTTATGGGAATCAAAATCAACAACGTAATCAGCATAACATTTGTTATCGGCTGTGCGCTTGCGGCAATCGGCTCAATACTGTACTTTGTTCCGCGCCCGCAGGTATATCCCTTGTCAGGCTCGCTGCCGGGACTTAAATGCTTTGCTGCCGCGGTATTCGGCGGTATTGGTTCAATCCCGGGCGCGTTGGTCGGCGGATTTCTGATAGGCGTGTCCGAAACATTTATTAAGGCGAGCGCATATTCGGAATTCAGCGACGCGTTTACTTTTGTAATTTTGATTATTGTTTTATTATTCCGCCCGACAGGATTGTTTGGTGAGAAAACTACGGAGAAGGTGTAATTTATGAAAAAGTCAAATAAAATAATTTGCTCCGTTATAGCGTCACTGGTCCTGATAGGCGTAATTTTCTTTGTCGGAAAACTGCCTTCATCCTCAATGCTCAGAATTTCGCTGCAAATGGGTGCGATATATGCGCTCCTCGCAGTAAGCATGAATTTTCTTAACGGTATGACAGGTCAGTTCTCTCTCGGACAGGCGGGATTTATGACAATAGGAGCATATACTTATGCAATATTTACGATACCGGTTGCGGCAAGACCGAGCGTTTACTATCTGTACGGAATATCCGACGCGATTGCGAACGTAAGTCTGCCGATTGTTC
>URZD01000117.1 GCA_900552305.1 uncultured Eubacteriales bacterium | reverse complement strand
TAATCCTGTTTGACGAGATAGAGAAGGCGCACCCGGATGTATTCAACATTCTGCTCCAGATTCTGGACGACGGTATTCTTACGGATTCGCAGGGCAGAAGGGTTGACTTCCGCAATACGGTAATAATCATGACGTCAAACCTTGGCGCACGTCTTATCACCGAGTCAAAGAATCTCGGATTTGCGGCGGGTGAGCAGACCGAGGAACGCGACTATGCGAAAATCAAGTCGGACGTTATGGGCGAGCTGAAACGTGCGTTCCGTCCGGAGTTCCTGAACAGGATTGACGATATAATCGTATTCCACCAGCTTGACGAGGAGAACATCAAGGCAATCTGCATAAAGATGCTCTATACCCTTAAAGGACGGCTTGCTGCAAACGACATCGAGGCGGAGTTCACCGACAGCGCTATAGCGCAGCTTGCAAAGGCGGGCTTTGACCCGGTATACGGCGCAAGACCGCTCAGACGTGCAATCCAGTCCGATATTGAGGATTTGGTTGCCGAGAAAATGCTTGAAGGCGTAATAAAGCCGGGCAGCCGCGCGGTTGTTGACTATGCGGACGGCAGCTTTAACGTGACGGAGAAATCCGCTGCGGCGGAAGGTAAAGACTCCGAAAGGGCAGAAAAATCCGAAAAGGCAGATAACGCCGAAACGGAAGTAACGGAAAAATCCGATAACGCCGAAAACGGCGGCACGGATAAGAAATAAAAAGGCTGCGGCGCATATGCGCCGCACGAAAAACCGACCCCCTAATTGTTAGATTTTTGGTCTGACTTTTGGGGGTCGGTTCTTTTTTTTGAGTTTTTTATTTTACCGTATTATTGCATGGCGAAAATCCGTAACGAAAAAACTTTTGCGCGGATTTTTCAGCCGCATATTGAATTGTCGGTTATGCAGTAAAATTATACACAAACATAATTCTTACTGCGCGGCGGCAGCGCTGCCCGTGCTGCCTGCTCCGCTGCTGCCGCCCGCTGCGGCGTCCGTCCCGGGTGCGGCTGTGTCGGTCGGCGCAGTGCCGTTCGGCTCGCTGACGGTGTTTTCGGCAGCGGCGTTTTCGCCCTTTTCACCCGATTCCTCCGCCGCGGATTCATCCTCCGCACTCGCGTGCTTTGAGGAGCAGACTCTTGACGGCTTGTTATCGTTTGTAAACCAGAATGATTCGACTGCGGTACAGTGACTGCCCGCGGCAAGTCCTGTTTCCGCACAGTAGGACACCGAAACAATGCCCGACGGCTTTGTAGGCGTTTTATTCGGCAGTCCCGCATTGATTTGCGACATGATATTCTTCCATACCGGTATACACGGATTTGAACGCGCCTTAATCGTTTGCGGCTGATCGTAGCCGTACCAGACTCCCGCGACATAGTTCTGCGTATATCCCACAAACCAGCGGTCGTTGTTGTCGGAGGTCGTACCGGTTTTTCCGGCGGCGAACATTCCGGACGGCAGCCGCGCCGCCGTTCCCGTGCCGCTTGTGACTACCTCGTGAAGAAGCATTGACATAATATATGCGGTTTGCTCTGACATCGCAATGTCGGATTCCGGCTCATGGCTTAAAAGCTCGTTTCCGTCCGCGTCCAAAACCTCGGTAAAGCTGTACGGCTTGGTGTAAATACCTCTGTTTACAAACGGCGTGTAGGCGGCGGTAAGCTCCGTAACAGAGATTCCGTTCGTAAGACCGCCCAGTGCGAGCTGCGAAAGACCGATGTCGGAGTAAATTTTGCCGTCTTTGCCCTCCATGCTGCTGACAAGAGAGGTAACGCCGAGGTCATTTGTAAGAAAGCGGAATGATTTATTCACGCCGAGCTTGTTTAAAATCTGCACAGGAATGGTGTTAAGCGATTGGCGCAGCGCATAACGTACCGTGACGTTGCCGCGGTATTTATAGTCGTAGTTTCGCGGCGTCCAGCCGTTGTAATTGATAGCCTTGTCGGTGTAGATGTCGGACGCCTTTATCAGTTTTGAGTCAAACGCGGGCGCATAGACTGCAATCGGCTTTATGGTAGAGCCGGGCTGACGGTCTGTGACGCGCGGTTAAGGACAAGGCTGCCGTCCTTTTTGCCGATGCCGCCGACAATTCCCTTGATTCCGCCTGTGTACGGATCTATGACAACCATTGCCGACTGTGCATGAACATCGCCTGTGGAAAACGGAAAATTGTCAGTGTTTTCGTAAACGGTTTCCATTATATCCTGAATTTTTGGGTCGATTGTAGCGGTGATTTTAAGTCCGCCGGAGTAAATCATCTTGCTTGCAAGAGTCTTTGTGTAACCCTTTTCGATAAGCTCGTCGGTTATGTCATATATAAGCTGATCCACAAAGTACGAATTTACGGAAGAGTCTCCCGAATCGTTCACGTCGGATTCGTGAAATTCGAGCTTTTCCGAAATGGCTGAATCGTATTCCTCCTGGCTGATTTTGCCCAGATCCAGCATCTTTTTGAGTACGACCTCCTGCTTTTCCTTGTTTTTGTCGGGGTGTACAAGAGGGTCGTAAAGTGTCGGGTACTGCGTTATTCCCGCAATTGACGCGCACTCCGCAAGGTCAAGCTCCGAAACGGACTTGCCAAAGAACTTGCGCGAGGCGGTCTGGACGCCGTTGCAATCCTGGGAAAGGTATATAGAGTTGAGGTACAGCTCAAGAATCTTGTCCTTTGAAATCTGTTTTTCAAGGTTGACAGCCTGTGAAATTTCCTTTATCTTACGCGCCGCGGTGCGGTCGGTATTTTGTGTGAGGTTTTTGACAAGCTGCTGAGTAATCGTGCTGCCGCCGAAGGTGGTCGGCTGACGCGTAATTTTGTTTTTTACAAAGACAAAAAACGCCTTGGTTGTACGCAGCGGGTCAACGCCCCTGTGCGAATAAAAGCGCTCGTCCTCTATCGCGACTATAGCTTCTTTAAGATAGTCGGGTATATCCTCAAAGTCGACCCAAACACGGTTTTGTTCGGACGAAAGTGTGGTAAGGACCTTTTCGTCGCCGTTTGAGTCCGTATAGTATATCTGCGAGGAATAGTCCATTGTAAGGGTGGAAATATTCAGACTGTCAACGTTGCCAAACATACCGAAAACAGCGCATATGCCGACAGTTGAAAACAGTATAACTCCTATAATAATCGTAATAAGAAACGATTTAATAAATATTCCCGTATAAGGATTTTTTCTCAAACAAAATCCCTCCTTTTATATATACATATAGTTATTATATCACATAAATTTGAATTTGTATAGTATAAAAATAAAAAAACTGTCAACAATCTAAAGAGAACGAAAAGCGCAGCAGCGCTATGTCGGAGATTGTTAGGCGTACAGGAGTTGAACCCGATATTGCTGTGTTCGACGTCCATGCGTTAGGGGAGCGTGAGATTAAAATGAGAAAAATCGGGAAATTTATGCTGCTTTTTGCGGTAGTGTGCGTTGCCGCCGCGGCGTCGGGGTATTTAAGCTATACAGTGACGGTAAAAATGATGAACGAGAAACAGCGCGCATATGAAGTAAGCGCCGCGAATGAGGAAAAGAAGGCTGAAAGAGTTGAGGAGTCGGCAGAGCAAAGCGAGCCGGCGGCGTCAAACGCGCCGGTTGTCACAAATGCCGAGTATTATATGGTTCGTCTTGAAGGAGAGGCTCTCGGCGTGTATGCCTGTGACAGCGAAAAAGAGGAATTTTTATATAACGAACGGATATATACAAGCGATTTGTCCGAGCAGGATTATGAAACGCTTGAAAAGGGCGTAAGGCTTGAAAACATTGCGGCGCTGACCGGATTTTTGGAAAACTTTACAAGCTGAATTTTGCGTGTTGCGCGGTTTGCGGCAAAAGGCTTGCGAAGTGAGACTTCTTGATATAATATGCGCTGTGTGCGGCGTGCGCTGAGCGTTATGCGTATATTGCGCGGCAGAAAAAACAGCGGCGGCAAAACAAAATTGTTTTGCCGCCGCTTTGTTGTATTATCGCATTGCCGTGTCGGCGTTTTGTCACGCTGTTACATTATTGCGTTGCTGTTTTGCCGTGTTGCCGTTTTTTCGTATTGCCGCGCCATAGCGGCGCTGAAACCGAAAAGTATAACCGCTAATCCGTAATCGGAAGAGAGCTGCAAAGCGGCGTTATCGTTTTTGTGCTTTCAAGCAGCATAACCTTGGAGAAAGAGCTGCCCGCAAAGCTGAACGGAACGAATACACCTCCGTCAGTCAGCGTATCAGCGGAAACATTCACGGTTGAAACTCCGGAGAGTGCGCCGCGCGAATCATAGGAGGTTATGCAAAGAACAACCTCGCCGAAGGATTTCGGTATGTCAACCTTGACCGAAACGCCGCCCTTGGTCTTTGCCGCGCCGGAAATCGCCGCGGCGCTTCCCGCAATAATTTTTACCGTGCGTTCAAAGGTCGCGCCGGAGCGTTTTGCCATGACGGTTGCGTCGTACACACCCGCGGGCAAATCCTTTCCAATATTTATACTCCGAGTTTCACCGTTCCATGTAATCAGGTCGTTTGCCGATTTTAAACTCCATTCTGCGTCCGCGCTTATGTCGGCGGTTTCCGAAACCGGATTGCCGTTTTCATCGGTATAGAAATAGGTTACCGTCAGCTTAAACGGTGAGCTTATTGCGTCGCCGTGATTGCCCGGCAGTATAATTCTGACGTCGCCTTTCAGAACCATTTCGGGATATATATTTACATAATCGCCGTACGACGATTCTCCTACAGAGTTAACCGCCGTAACCAAGATTCGGTAGCTGCCGGTGTCAAGTCTGCGCGGCAGGGTGTATGTTCTTTCGTTCCGGGAAACAATGTACGTTTCGTTATACTCATCGCCCTCGCCGTTCTCGTTGTAGATATAGTACGATTCCGTTATAATAAAGTAGTCTATCGGCGCGGCGGCGGTTTCCTCAACCTCCCATTCAAGCCTTACATAATCCTCGCCTATATATGCGTCAAGTGTCGGGTCGCCGGGCAGACCTATCAGAGTATTACGCGGCGTAACCGTAAGATATGCGGTTGTTCTGTAGGTGTTATCGCCGTCAATGCGCGCCGAAACCGCGACGGTATATGTTTTGCCGTTGGTCAAATCGGTTATCAGTGTGCCGTCAGGCTTTAAATCGTGCCACCAATAGCTGCCGTCAAGCTTGTATTCCGCTATAACAGGACCGCTTGGGGTATCGCAATACAGCTTTGCACCGCCGTTAAACGGCTCTATGCGCGGATTCACAATCGCGGGAGCCGCATCCGAGCTTGGCGCGCCTGTCTGTTCAAGCACAGGTCCCGTGCTGTCCTCGCCCTTTGCGCGAACGTAAAGCGTGTATTCCCTGCCGTTTTCAAGTCCTTGAAAGATATAGCGGCGCTTGCCGTCATAGAATATCGTATCAATGTCCTGCCACTCGCCGCTGTCAATGCGCGCCTGATAGCCTGTCGCATTGTCAACGCTGTTCCACGCAAGCTCCAGCTGCTTATATCCGACGGTAAGCTCGCCGCCGCTCGGCGCGGTAAGGTTTGTCGGCGCGGTCTGTACGCTTTTTGCGTATCCGCCGTCACCCATGGAGTTCACTGCGCAAACCCTGAAATCGTATTCGCTGTCGGTAACAAGATTTGCGAAGGTGTACTCGGTTGCATTTCCCACATTTGTCCAAGTTGCGCCGCCATCCTTGGAAACCTTATAGCCTGTAATTTCCTCTCCGCCGTCCACAGTGGGCGCCGCCCATGTGAGCTTTGCCGTTTTGTAGCTCATTTTTACCGCAAAATTGTTCGGCCGCGAGGGCGCACTCTGGGTATCCGCTGACGGTATTATATTATTTATATAGACGGTTTCGCCAAAGTTGCCGTTTGAGGGGTTTTCGCCGTCATTGCTTGAGCCTGAGTATATCTCAATCTGATATTCTGTTCCGTTTGTCAGTCCGGTAAAGGTGTATTCCGTTCCCGGATTTGGGTTATAGCTGTCATTGTGCAGCATATGTGATTTGAGATAATCGCCGCTTGCCGACTTGAGCCAGAGATTATAGAACCTCCAGATAAATGACGGAACGTACTTATTTTCACCCCAGTAGTTTACAGCGTCCCATGTTACGGTTATTTTGCCGTCGCCGGGATATACCTGCACGTTTGTAACAGGGTCGGGTTGATTTGCGGGTCCTGATACCTCAAATTCGCCCCATGCCGAATCACCCTCGCCGGCGGTCGTTACAGCCTTTACGCCGATTTGATAGGTTTTGCCTATTTCAAATTCGCCCGCGGGATTGATTTTAAATTCATTACCGGATTGCGCGGTCGAGTTGGATTTCTTCCAAATCTGTCCGCCGTTTTCGTCCGTATAATCCCCGTGTCCCTTGATTGTGTACAGATAGTGCAGCATCTCCCCGCCGCCGTCATCCTCCGGCGCGAGTATAAGCAGGGAAAGCGGCTTGGGCGTCGGCGAGTGCATTTTTTCAAATGACGGCTTGCCGGGCAGGGTCGGCTTTGTTACGGTGTATTTAAGTGTAAGCGTCGCCGCGGTAACTCCGTTCGATACGGTCAGAGTGCCGGTATGCGTTCCGACAGACAAGCCCTTTTTGGGCGCGATTCCGACCGTTGCGGCGGAGTTCGGCGCAAGAGAGGTCGCCGAAAGCGGCTCTTTTACCTCAAACAGGCTGTCGTCGTCAAAGTATACGGCAAGGTTGTCAACCGCCGCGGTGTGAATATTCTTAACCGTTACATACTGCGTGTCGGCGGACGGTGTTGCCGCGCCGCTTGACGAGTGCTTATAGCGCATACTGCCAAAGTCAAGCTCGGTTTTGTCTGTTTCGATCCATATCGGATCCGTGTACGGCGTTACGTTTACCGTAAACGTATTTGACAGCCTTCCGCCCACGTTGAGCTGCAGCGGG